>JAABQE010000311.1 GCA_011391655.1 Hydrogenophilales bacterium | reverse complement strand
GGTTTTCAAGCGGCGACGTTCTCAAAGGTGACGACTTCGCCGCGCAAACTGTGCGGCAACGCCTGGGTGATGGTGACTTCGACGAACTGGCCGACCAGGCGAGGCTGTCCGGCGAAGTTGACGATGCGATTGTTGTCGGTGCGGCCTGCGAGTTCGGCCGCGTTCTTGCGCGCGTGGCCTTCAACCAGCACGCGCTGCACCGTGCCGACCATGGATTGATTCACCCGCTGTGCCTGCGCCTCGATTTGCGCCTGCAGTTTCGTCAGCCGCTGCGATTTCAGCTCGGCGGGCACATCGTCCGCATAATCCGCCGCCGGCGTGCCGGGGCGCTTGCTGTAGATGAAGGAAAAGCTGGCGTCGAAATCGAGGTCGGTGATCAGCTTCATGGTCGCCTCAAAATCGGCCTCGGTCTCGCCGGGAAAGCCGATGATGAAGTCCGACGACAGACACAGATCGGGGCGCTGTTCCCTTAGTTTCCGGATGATCGACTTGAATTCAAGCACGGTGTAGCCGCGCTTCATCGCCGCCAGAATGCGGTCGGACCCCGACTGCACCGGCAAGTGCAGATGCGACACCAGCTTGGGCAGGCGACCGTAGGCTTCGATCAGCCGCTGCGTCATTTCACGCGGATGGCTGGTGGTGTAACGGATACGCTCGATGCCGGGGAGCTCGTGCACCATCTCCAGCAGGTAGGCGAAATCCGCGGTGCCGCCTTCGTCGAGCGCACCCTGATAGGCGTTGACGTTTTGCCCCAGCAGGGTGACTTCCTTGATGCCGCGTTCGGCCAGGTCGGCCACCTCGGCGATGACGTCGTCGAACGGGCGCGAGACTTCCTCGCCGCGCGTATAGGGCACGACGCAGAAGGTGCAGTATTTGGAGCAGCCTTCCATGATCGACACGAAAGCCGACGCGCCCTCGATGCGCGCAGGCGGCAGGTGGTCAAACTTCTCGATTTCGGGGAAGCTGATGTCGACCTGCGCGCGGCCGGTCGCGCGTTTCTTCGCGATCAGTTCGGGCAGGCGGTGCAGGGTTTGCGGGCCGAACACCACATCGACAAACGGCGCGCGCGACACAATCGCCGCGCCTTCCTGCGAGGCGACGCAACCGCCGACGCCGATGATGAGATTGGGATTGGCCAGCTTGAGATGGCGCACCCGGCCGAGATCGTGGAACACCTTTTCCTGCGCTTTTTCGCGCACCGAGCAGGTGTTGAACAGGATCACGTCGGCGTCTTCCGGCGTGTCGGTTTTCACCAGGCCTTCGGACAGATTGAGCACGTCGGCCATTTTGTCCGAGTCGTACTCGTTCATCTGGCAGCCGAAGGTTTTGATGTAGATTTTTTTCATGAGGCGCCGTGACAGTGAAGAGACTGGGGGCGGAGACCGCCGCGCAGCAAACAGAACCGCGCGGCAGACAGGAATGTGGTGGTGATGAGTGGACTTGAACCACCGACCCCCGGATTATGAATCCGATGCTCTAACCGACTGAGCTACATCACCTTTTTCGCGGTGCGCCCAAACATGGGACGCCGAAAAGCCGGGCATTTTAGCCGATGCCCGGCGAGACTGTCAAAAGCCCTGACTGGGATCATTCACTGGGGCCGCAATTTCGCCAGCTCGTCGAGCACACTGATCACGAGTTCGCGCCCCAGTCCGCCCATCCCGGCAATCAATTGCTCGGCGTCGCGCTCTCCATTCACCAGCCGCCGCATGCGCCCGCCGAGCAAGGCCATGTCGCCGCCGGCCTTGATCATCTGTTCGGCCATGTTGGCGAGCACCATCAACGCCTGCGCATCGCCGCGCGCCGAGGCGTCGATCAACGATGCCAGACCCGGCGCGGCGCTGCTGCCGTCGGGCTGGGCATTCAACGGCGGCAAGCTGGCGGGGTTGTCGATGCCGAGCAAAATGGCATCGAGCAGGATGCAGTCTTCCTCGTCCAGCCCCAACTTGATCGACGGATCGCGGCGGCCATTGATGACGTGCCTCAGCGCGCCGACCAGTTTCGGCCAGCCGGCCTGCTCGGCGGCTTCGAGCTGCTTCATCAAATCGGGCAACTGGGTGCGGTCGCGCAGGGCGTTGACTACGGCATGGATAAAGGGCGCGTGGACGCGTAGGACCTGTTCGAGGGCGGAGGGGAGTTGAGCCATTTTGGGTGAGCGCTGAAGGGTAAGCAGAATCCGGATTGTCCAGTCAGGGCGAGGGGTTGGCAATGCTTGGCTGCCGTGGCACGTTTTCGATGTGCCAGTGCGCACTCGCCCACGCCAGCAGTTCGGCTGGCCCTGCGCCCGTCAAATCGCCGGGAGGCGGATGCCCGAGCGCGGCAAGCGTTTGCGCCAGCACACCACTTTGGCCGCTCAATGGCAAAGCGGGCGCCAGGGTCTGCTTGGACAGCTTTTTTCCGGCAACATTGGTGATGAGCGGCACATGCGCGTAGACCGGCGTCGGCAGGCCCAGCAGGGTTTGCAGAACCATCTGGCGCGGCGTATTCCACAGCAGATCGGCGCCGCGAACGACATGGGTGATGCCCTGCCAGGCATCATCCACCACCACAGCGAGCTGGTAGGCAAAGAGCTGATCCGCACGTTTGACAATGAAATCACCGACGTCGCGGAACAGATTCTGTGACAGGTCGCCGTGTATACGGTCGTGAAAACCGACCTCAGCCTGCGGCACCCGCACTCGCCAGGCGCGCGCACCCGCACCCGCACCGACAGGCAACCCATTGCGACAGATTCCCGGATAGATGCTTTCACCCTCCGCATTGCGCGGCGCCTGCGCGAGCTGGGCGCGGGTGCAGGCGCACGGGTAGGCCTGGCCTTGCGCCTGCAAGCGGTCGAGTGCGACAGCATAGGCGTCGTCGCGCGTCGACTGGTAAATCACTGCGCCATCCCAATGCAAACCATACGCTTCCAGCTGGCACAGGATGGTGTCCGCCACGCCGGCCACACAGCGCGGGCGATCCAGGTCTTCCATCCGCACCAGCCAGCGCCCGCCTGCGGCACGGGCATCGAGCCAGCTCGCCACCGCAGCGACCAGCGAACCGACATGCAGCGGTCCGGTGGGCGACGGGGCAAAACGGCCAACATAAGGCGAAGCAGGCAGATTCAAGGGAAAGAGGGCGTGGCAAAGTCAGCGGACATGCTTGCATTGCATTCCATCCGGGTCAAGCCGGGTAGCGGCAGCGGCAGAATTCACCACCCGAACGCGATGACGGCTCCCTCTTCGCGTGAGCTTGGGCGCAAAAAAAGCGCCCCGCATTGGGGGCGCTGTGCATTCGACCGAGCGAATCAGGCCGCGCGTGTCAGTATCAATTGTGCGGGCATCGGCGCGGGGAACCCTGCCTCGGCGAGCGTTTCGCGGATCATGCGGTTGCCGTTGAAATACACCTGCCAGTAGTGGTCAGTATGACAAAACGGCCGCACCGCCAGCACCGGGCCGACCAGCGTGAATTAGAGGATTTCGACTTCGAGCTGCGGGGTGGCGACGATATCGGAATACTTCTGGATGTCTTGTTCCAAGTTGGGGCTTCGTGGGGTTGAGTCAAATATTGAAATGGCTGCACTCACCCAGTGGCGCACCTAGGACATCGCGCGTCGAATGCCACCGACCAACATAAGCCATCAGCAGGCACGTGAGGCAGTAGCACGACGCGTACAGAACGACGACCGTGATGGCTCGTTATTTGCCGTTGCAGCGATCACAAGTCGATGCCGCGCTGCGCTTTGACCCCAGCGCGATAGGCGTGCTTTTCATCGGCGATGATCGATACCGTGTCAGCCATCTCGATCAATTCATCCGGCGCGCCCCTGCCGGTGACGATGACATGCTGCATCTTCGGGCGCTGGGCGAGCGCGTCCAGCACCTCGTCGGCATCGAGATAGCCGTAGCTCAAAAGATAAGTCAGTTCGTCCAGCACGACCAGCTGGTACGTTGCATCGGCCAGCATGGCCTTGGCCACCCACCAGCCACGTTGCGCGGTGGCAATGTCCTGCTCGCGATTTTGCGTATCCCAGGTGAAGCCATCGCCGGTGACGTGCCACTCGACGCCCGGCTGTTTGCCGAAGAAGGCCTCCTCGCCGGTATCCGTCCGGTTCTTGATGAACTGCACCACGCCAGCCTTCATGCCGTGGCCCAGCGCGCGCGCCAGTGTGCCGAAGGCCGAGGTGCTTTTTCCTTTGCCGTTGCCGGTGATGACGATGAGCAGCCCCCGCTCGTCGGTGGCCGCAGCAATTGCGGCGTCGATAACGGCTTTTTTGCGCGCCATGCGTGCAGCATGGCGCGTGCTGCGCTGCAGTTCAGTCATGCCCGTTACCCTTCTTAAAAATCAACCGTCATGCCCAGCCGCCAGTTGCGCGTGAAACTGACCGGGTAGATCGCGTCGTCGCGTATCCAGATGCCATTGGTCTGTTCAAACACATTGTCCACGGCAGCGAACCATTCCCAATTCTGGTGGCGATATTGATACGCAAGACTGGTCGATTGATAGACCTGCTGCTTTTGGACATTGTTGTTGTCGAAATCCTCGGTCGCCCAGGTTTCGGCACGCCAGGCGTACATCAGGTTCAAACCGGAAGCCGGCGTGATGCGCCAGTTGAGCCCCAGGTTAACGCCGTGACGCGGCACACCGGGCAACTCCTTGCCGTCATACGCACCGCTCCCACTGTCTTCGCGATCAATCATTGCACGGGTATAGGCGTAGTTAAGCGAGGCCGCAAGGGAAGGCGCCATCTGCCAGCTATCTTGCAGCTCCAGGCCATATTTGTGCGTTTTGTCGAGATTGGTATTGATGAATGTGACCGGATTGAAATAGATTTCATCCGTCACCTTGGCATAGAACACGACCAGCTTCATCCGGTTGGTCGACGCAACATGGTTCAAGCCGGCAGTGAGCGAGCGGCTATGCTCCGGGCTGATAAAGGCATTGAAGGTGCCACCCCAGTCGAAAAACCGATCGATATCGGGCGCCTGAAAAGCCTGGTTCAGGTTGGCGAATAAAAACAGGCCATCGTCCAGTTGTTGATTGACGCCGATATCCCATGCGTACAAGGTGTCGTCGCTATTGATCGGCGTACCAGCGGCAGGTGCATAGGTGTAGCCAACGTTCTCAGCACGCGCGCCCGCTGACAGTGTGGTTGCGCCGAGCCGATACAGCGTTTGCACGAACAGGCCACGATTGTCCTTGCTGGTGCGATCAAAACTGCCGATGCGCTCGCCGTCGAATGCTTGCCCGCCCAGCGTCAGGCTCAAGGCATCCCCCCGGTATTCCAGCGCCAGATCGCCGCTGCGATAGTCGTAGTCGGCCTTGAATGCAAAACTGATGAAATCGGAAAGCTTGTCCTCTTGGTGATAGCGCGCGCCAAGCTTCCAGTGCGGCGTGAACGCATAGGCTGCACCCGCTCCCCATACATTGGATTCGAATTTTTGGTGGGTGTAGATATTGCCGCCATTCTGGGCGGGGTTCGCCTCGTATTCGGCAAGCGTTAACGTGTCGACATAGCGTGTGTCGATACGGCTGCGGCCGCCATCCAGATTGAGCGTCAGCCCGTCCAGCGGACGGACTTCCAGTTTGCCTTGCACGGTGCGGTTGAGCGAGGCATCGCGCTGACCGGTCATGTCTGGCTCGCTGGTGCCGTCGAGATTAGCGTAATCCGCGCTGACGGACAGGCTCAATGCTTCACGGTTCAAGCCAGCGGCAAGCGTTGCATTGCGCGCACCGTAATTGCCCGCCGCAATTTTCGCCGACGCACCGTCGCGATTGCGCGTGATGATCTGGATCGTTCCAGCGGTCGCGCCGTCGCCAAACATCACTGAACCGCTGCCTTTGGTAATTTCGATGCGCTCGATATCGGCCAGCGGAATCGAGCCCAGTAGTTGCGGCACCATATCGACGTTGTTCAGGCGACGCCCATCGACCGTTACGACAATATTTTGATGACCGTTTTCCATGCCATAGCCGCGCATGTCGATTTGGGGGACAGCCTTGTTGCCAAAATAGGGCAGGACCAGCAACGAAGTATGTTGCGCAAGATAGTCATACAAAGTGACCGCGCCAGATTGTTCGATCATGCGCAAGCTGTGCACCTCGGATGCGAACGGCGCAGTGGTATCCGCAAGTGGCATCCGCGTCGGCGTCACCACGATGGTGTCGCCGACATATTCCGGCAAGGTGTCCGCACAGGCGGACGCGACGAAGACAGCGCTCAGGGCGAGGGCGAGTTGGGTTTGACGCATGATGAGTTTCCAGTTGGGGCGCCTGGTTCCCCGCAGGCGCGTTGCACGATCCTCTGCCATCAACAGGCAGGGCTCAGGCCGGTATCCGGGCTCGCGCATGAGGCGTTTCGCCTTCCCACCCGTTGGGGCAGTGGCTGGATGAAACGCCGGACAACAACGCTTACCGTTGCGGGGGCAGCACAGGCTTGGCAGTCAAAACCGCACACCTGTTTCCCGTTTATCCTCGGCAGCTGATCGCTGCGTTGGCACCTGAAGCCGCGCATTCTACCTTGACGCGAGCGCATGCGATTGACCGTCCGCACGCTGCCCCCTATAGTCGCTGCCATGTATGCCGAACTCGAAACCCTCGAAGCCAAAATCCGCCAGGTGGCCGAGTTGTGCCACACGCTGCGCCGCGACAACATCGCGCTGCGGCAGCAGTTGCTGGTCACGCAGCAGGACAACAAACAACTGACCACCCGCCTGGAGGCTGCCAAAACCCGGCTGCAGGCGCTGCTCGAAACCTTGCCGGAGGACGACTGATGGCTGGCCCCCGCTCGATTGACATCCACATCCTGGGTCGTTCTTTTAAAGTGGCGTGTTCGCGCGAGGAAGAATCGGCGCTGATCGCGGCGGCCGACTATCTGGACGAAAAAATGCGCGAGATCCGCGACAACAGCAAAATAATCGGCGCCGAACGCATCGCGATCATGGCTGGACTCAACCTGGCGCACGATCTGCTCACGCAAGGCGGCGGCGGGCTGATCGAAGAGACACGCACCCGGCTGACCCACTGCAATACGTTGCTCGATTCAGCACTGGAAGATCAGGACAAACTCTTCTAAACTGGCGATGCTCCCTGCGGTGTTCGAGAAGGGCTGCAATTTCTCTGGACCAATGCATACGTGCAAGGCTGCGATCTATTCCGGTGCGGGTGTGCGCGTGACACGTTTCATGTGCCCAAAGCGCCTTTGATTGCGGCCGTCTTGGACCCCGGTTCAAGAGTCTGCGGCTCATCACGGCACAGGCGGGGAGCCTTTCTTTTCCATGAACAAATCCACCCTCAGACGCCAGCTCAAGGCGACCCGCAACGCGCTTAAACCGCCTGCCCGCCGTCAGGCCGCGCGCGCCTCGCTGCGGCTGGCCTTGCGCCACGGCTTGTTGTTGCGCGCCCGGCGCATCGGCGTGTATTTGCCGCACGGCGGCGAATTCGACGCACGCCTGTTGATGAACCAGATTTTATTGATGCGGCGTGAATGCTATGCACCGGTGTTGCCGCAGCGCGGCCGGGTGTTGCGGTTCGCCCGGATCAAGCGCAACACGCGGATGACACACAACCGCTACGGCATCGCCGAGCCGCTCGACGCGCGACCGCTGCGCGCGCGCCAACTCGACCTGCTGCTGATGCCGCTGGTCGGGTTTGATCACGAGGGCTATCGTCTGGGCATGGGCGGCGGCTTTTACGACGCCACGCTGGCGTTCATGCGGCACCGGCGCAACTGGCGCAAGCCGCGCCTGGTGGGGATTGCCTACGAATGCCAGCGGGTTGAGTCGCTGCCGCATGATCCGTGGGACATGCCGCTCGACGCGGTACTGACCGAGCGCCAGCTGTATCGATATACGTCGCGCCAGACGCTATAGCAGCAAGCGATCCACTGCCTGAAGGAAAACAATCCCGCCTTAAGGTTTCCCTAAGCCTGCGCGCATAGAGTCTGTGGCATTCCCCCTCTCAGGAGACTGTCATGCCGCATTCACCCCCCCACCCGCAGCGCGTGTTCGACCCCTTGCTGCGGCTGCTGCACTGGGTTATCGCCCTGTCGATTGTGGCGCTCATCGCCACCAGCCAACTGGCCGAATGGTTTGAACACGGCCCCTATGAAGACACCCTGTGGGAGCTGCATATTCTCAGCGGCTATGTGCTGGCAGCGGGTTTGCTGACGCGCCTGCTGTGGGGCGTGGTGGGGCCGCTGAGCGCGCGCTGGCGCGACCTGTGGCATCCCGCTGTATGGAAAGACAGTGTGCGGAATCTGCGCCTGCCCAGCGCCCATCGTGCAGGACACGACCCGATCGCCAGCCTGGCGTATCTGTTTGCCTACGCTGTCATGGCGCTGATGGTCATTACCGGGCTGGGACTCGCCGCCATCGAATTTCAGGCAGGCCCGCTCGCCGGCTGGCTGGGCAACGCGGACTGGCTGGAAGACGTGCTGGGCGAGCCACACGAAGTCGGCTTTGCCTTGATGCTGGGCTTTATCGGCCTGCACATGGCGGCACTGGTTTTTCACCAGTTGCGCGGCGAACGGGTGGCGCAGAGCATGGTCACCGGCAAGCAATACCTTCAGACTGAAAAAGGAGTGCAACATGATTAAGTCCCTGTTCCGCAGCAGCCTGGCGATGCTGGGCATGGTCTCGACCGTCGCGTGGGCCGCCGACAGCCCGGCCAGCCTGATGGCGCACTACGCGGCAACGGCAGGCGTTCCGGTGTCGGCCTTGTCGGCCACACGCGGCGCAACGCTCTACCGCACCGAACATCCCGGACGCAATGGCCCGATGGTGAGCTGCGCCAGTTGTCACACCGCCAACCCGAAACAGGCCGGGCGCACGCGTGTCGGCAAGCAGATCGAGCCGCTGGCGCCGATGGCCAATCCGCAGCGTTTCACCGATACGGCCAAGGTCGAGAAATGGTTTCGCCGCAACTGCACCGATGTGTTGCAACGCGAATGCAGCGCGCAGGAAAAAGGCGATTTCATTGCCTGGCTGAGTCAAATTAAATAAAGGAGCAGACCATGAACTATCTATTGCGTGGCATCGGCGTCGTCGCGGCAGTTGGCGTAATCAGCCTGCTGGCGTTTTCACTTCCCTCACCTTCGGGTGAGGCGCGCGGCGATGGCGGGGGCGAAGCGCTTCCCAAGCTGACCCACAAAAACTGGCAACAGGAATGTGCGAGTTGCCACATCGCCTATGCGCCTGCCTTCCTGCCGAAGGCATCGTGGCGGCGCGTGATGGGCGGACTCGACCAGCACTTCGGCGAGAACGCCAGTCTTGATCCAGTCACGCAGGCTGATATCCTGCGCTTCCTGGAAACTAACGCCGCCGATGCTGGCGCCAGCCGGATAGGCAACCGGGTGATGCGTGACATCGGGCCAAAGGATGCGCCGCTGCGCATCACCGAAACCCGCTGGTTTGTGCGCAAGCACGACGAGGTGTCACGCGCAGTGTGGTCACGCAAAGCGGTGGGCTCTGCCGCCAACTGTGCGGCCTGCCACCGGCAGGCGGAACAGGGCGTGTTCGACGAAGACGCGATCAGGATTCCGAAATAAAGCCCAGGGGTCAAACCGAGCCATGCGAATATTGTTGGTGGAAGACGACCGGATGCTGGGCGACGGGCTGCAGGCTGGGCTGACGCAGGCCGGCTACGCCGTCGACTGGCTACGCGACGGCGAGGCGGCGGTGGCGGCGCTGTCCACCGAATCCTTTGCCGCGGTGGTGCTCGATCTGGGGCTGCCGAAGCGCGACGGGCTATCGGTATTGCAGTGGCTGCGGGGACGTCATGACGCCACTCCGGTGCTGATCCTCACCGCGCGCGACCAACTCGAAGACAAAGTGCGCGGGCTCGATCTGGGCGCCGACGACTATGTGCTGAAGCCGTTCGATCTCGACGAAATCGCCGCCCGCCTGCGCGCGCTGGTGCGGCGCGCGCATGGCCGCCCGGAGCCGGTGCTCACCCTCGGGGAGATCGAATTGAATCCGGCTGCGCGCACGGTCACACGCAGCGGCCAGCCGGTTGACCTGACCCCGCGCGAATTCGATCTGCTGCACCTGCTGCTGCAAAACGCCGACCGCGTGCTGACCCGACGTACGCTGGAAGAGCAGCTCTACACCTGGAACGACGCAGTCGACAGCAACGCCCTCGAAGTCCATATCCATCATTTGCGGCGCAAGCTTGGCAGCGAGTTGATCCGCACCATGCGCGGCGTCGGCTATATCGCTTCGGCAACACCGCCCCAGCCATGAGCGGCGCCCCCGGCTATTCCCTGCGCAACCGGCTGGTGTGGCTGCTGACCAGCGCGGTAGCGGCCATATGGCTGCTGTCCGCGCTGGTGGTCTATCAGCGGGCACATGACGAAGCGGATGCCTTGTTCGACGCCCAACTGACGCAAGTGGCCGATACCCTGCTGGCGATTGTCGCCGGCGGCGAAATCGAGGATGTCGTCGAGGAACTGCACGAACATCGCCGTTCCGATCCCGTGCCGATCGCATTTGAAGTGTGGCACCGCAAACACGGGCAGATGCGGCGTCTGGTCACATCGACCCGGCACGGCGGCTTTGAATCGGCGGTGACGCCGGGGTTCAGCGAACACCCTTATCAGGGCGCGCGCTGGCGCTTTTATACGGTGCTGGATGAGGACGCGGAATACCAAGTGGTGGTGGGGCAGGCGCACGCCTCGCGCGAAGGGCTGGCGCGTGAAATCGGCCTGTCCCTGCTGATTCCCGCCCTGCTGGCGCTGCCGCTGATGGCGCTGGCAGTGTGGTGGGGGGTGGGCCGCAGCTTGCGGCCGGTGAATGCACTGGCGCGACAAGTCGGTGCGCTGGACGCGCAAGCCCTGGTGCCGGTTGATGCGTCGCCCACCCTGCCGAATGAAATCGCGCCGCTGCGCACGGCGCTGAATGCGCTGATCCGGCGCGTCACCGAGGCGTTTGAAAACGAACGCCGCTTCACCGCCGATGCCGCGCACGAACTGCGCACGCCGCTGGCGGCATTAAAAATTCAGGCGCAAGTGGCGCAGCGCGCGCAAACGACCGACAGCCGGCAGCACGCATTGACGCAGGTCGCCGCAGGTGTGGACCGGATGACGCATCTGGTGGCGCAATTGCTGACGCTGGCGCGGGTCGATCCGGCCAGCCAGGATAGCGCCCCGCTGTCGCTGGATCCGGCCGCGATCGTTGCAGCGGTATGCGCCGAATTGCAGCCGCAGGCAGCGCGGCATGCGCAATCGCTTACCGTCGAGGCGGCTGAGGGCTGCTCGATCGCGGTGACAGCAGCCTGGCTGCAGATCGCGCTGCGCAACCTGCTGGACAACGCCTTGCGCTATGCGGGCGAAGGCGCGCGCATCGAAGTGCGCCTCGCCCGTAGCGGCCTCGCCTGCACCCTCACCGTCGCGGACGACGGGCCCGGGGTGGCGCCGGACTTGCGTTCCAAACTGAGCGCCCGCTTTGTGCGCGGCGAAGTGGAGAGCGAAGGCTGTGGACTGGGACTGTCCATCGTCGCGCGCATCGCCACGCTGTCCCATGCGGCACTCGAACTGGGTGACGGGCTGCCACGCGCGGATGGCGGCCATGGCTTCGCGGCCACGCTGCGTTTCAGCGCGGCCGCACGCTGACAGGCCGGCCCAAGCGGGAGCAGGTGCGCCCACTTTGCACTGCACTAATACCGCCATCGACATTACTTATTGGCTGCCTTACCCCCTGCAGCGGAAAATCATGCGACTAAATTTACGGAGACCCCGTCATGGCCAATCGCGACACCCTCACCCCGAAAGAAGCCCAATGCAGCAGCGGTGCCGATTATGCTGCCCTCGCGCTGGAAGCCCTGCAGGAGCCCGCCGATGCGGCTTACGCCAAGGAGCTGATGGATCGGGAAGCGGACGGCTGCCAGTTCACCAAGGATCTGGCCGCCTGCGCCATCGCGTATCAGGCGCTGGGCGAGCAGAGCCGTGCCGAGGAACTGCTGCAAACCGCTGAAGACTTCTGCATGTCGGGCGAGGAGCAGGTGGCGCTGGCCGAGGCCAAGTTCAAGGTGCTGGGCGACAAGGCGGCGGCAATCGGCGCCTATGAAAAGGCGCTGAAGGAAACCGGCAACCTCGACCCGCTGATCGATCTGGCCAAAAATGTCATGCGCGTCATTGCCGACAGCGCGTTTGCCAAAAAAGTGCTGGAAAAAGCCGAAACCAAAATTGCCCGCGCGGTGGAATACAGCAAGCTGGCCGCTGCCGCCGCCGAGCATGTGCTGGACAAGGATTACGCGGCAGCGATTTTCAGCAAGGCCGCCGACAAGCTGACCAGCGTGCCCGACCTGCTGTCGCTGGCTGCTGAAGTCACCAAAACCCTGGGCGACCCGCAAAAAGCCAAGGCGCTGTACGAGCGCGCACTCGCAGGCGCGACCGACTTCACCGCGGCCAAGACGCTGATTGATTCGGCCAAGCAGACTGGCGACACCGTATTCATGCAGGCGGCCTTGAAAAAGGCTGGCGACCTGGCCACCGCCACCGGCGAATACATCGACCTAGCCGAAGGCCTGGCCAGCGTCGGTGACAAGCCGGGTGCGGCGGCGCTACTGGACAAGGCCGAAGAGGCCGTGGCCGGGCTGGACGAAATGCAAAAGCTGGTGACTGCGGTGGAAGCGCATCTGGCCGACGACGCCGAGCGTCTGGCACGCGTCAAGGTCAAGCTGGAAAAGCGCCAGGCCAATCACGCGCGCTATATGGAATTCCAGCAACTGGAAAAAGACGCCATCAACGTCAAGCAATTCCTCGCACTGGCCGAGCGCGTGCGGCTGGAACTGGAAGACCCGTTTTACGCGGCCAAGCTGATCGTGGCAGCGGAAACCCTGCTCGACGGCACCGGCTATCAATTTTCGCGCTACAAGCCGATTCTGGTGGCCGTGGACAAAAACCTCGACGACACCGACTGGCTCGGCCGCCTGCTCGACCGCGCGGCGGAAAACGCCACCGACTCCATCGCGTTCAAGGATCTGGTGGTGACCGCTGCGACCTTGAAGCATCGTGAGCTTGGCGTATCCAAGGCGCGTGCCTATCTGGCCGCGCGCGAAGCCGCACTGGCAGCCGATGCCAACGCCGGCGTCTACGACACCGCCAAACTCGCCGAAGCGAACTTTGCCGCCACCCAGGACGCCGCCGAAGCCGGCCGCCTGCTCGAAGCCGCACGTGCTCAGGCCAAGGATCACTTTGCACTGATCCACATCGGCCGTTTATATGCCGCGATGGGCAACGCCGCCAAAGCCGACGAACTGTTTGCCGCAGCCGCAGCCGCCTGCACCAATGGCGACGCCTGCATTCAGTTCATCGACCGTTTGAAAGGCTTTGCCCTGCCGGCCGAGGCGTTGAAAAAATGGTATGCCGAATGCGGCGGACACATGAAAGCGCCCGCCGACAAGCTGCGCTGGGCCGAAGGCATCGCCGATGCGCTCAACGACAAAACCTGGGCCACCGAAGCGTATTCCAAGCTGGCCGGGCAATTCACCGGCAGCGATGCGGCACGCTTCGAACTCAGCCGCCGCTCGCGCGCAGACCTCAATTATTTTGGCGCTACCCGCCGCCACTAAGTTACGCGTAATACCCCTGAAAACAGCCCGGTTGAACGGGCTGTTTTTATTTGTACACTTCAGAATGAAACCGCTTTCTGGAGCCGTCCATGGTCGAAAACCTTTCTGCCCTCATCGACACCGTACAAAAGAACTGCACTATCGCCGATGCCCGCCACGCGCGCGACATGACGATCTGCACCTTTCTGCTGGAAATGCGCGAGTACTACCGCTGGGAAATGGACATTCCCTACGGCGCA
Organism: Hydrogenophilales bacterium; assembly: GCA_011391655.1. The sequence goes on along the minus strand of JAABQE010000311.1, from coordinate 2,157 downwards.
CGCCTGCCCAAGGACGAACTCGGCGACTGGCTCAACGCGCGGGAAAGGCTGTGGGATAAGGTGGAAGAAGAATCGTTCGCCCCGCTGCCCGTGAGCGGCGTCGGCGTCGACCCGTTTGACGCCGACGACGTCAACCGCGCCCTGAATCCCATTGGACTGGTCTATAGCAGCGGGCTGGGACATTTCCGCAAACCCCATTTCGTGCTGGCCGAACTCAAGCGCGCCGAAGTGCGCGAAGGCATGACAGTCTACGTGGCCGGCTGCGAGTACGCGCGCGACCTGATTGCGCCACCCGCCGCCATGCGCGACGGCGCAATCTTCCTGCGGATGGATGCAGTGCGGCGCCTGCTGTGGAACAAGTTTGAAGAATGGCAATGGAAGGAAAAAGACACCGCGCTCGGCCGCGCCTTCGCCCACTATGATTTCGAGCGGGATATCGAACGCGGACTCGACCGCATGAGCGACGCCGAAAGCGAAGCCATGATCCTGCACGAAGTGGGCGAGGCGCGCGCCGAAAAACTGCTCGGCGAAGACTGGAACAGCATGCTCGGCCAGCTCAGCTCCAAACACGCCGAACTGCTGGTGCGCGCCGTCCGCGACCATCTGGCCGACTGCCTGGTGACGCTGCCCACGCTGCTTGAACGTGAAGCCTATGGCTCGCTGCATTTTTATCTGGCCAATTTGTCCGGCCTGCGGCGCGCCCTGTTCCCGGCTTTGACGCACGCATACGATCAATGGCTGGCCAGCCACGACACCGCCCGACTCGCTCGTGTGGTCGATGCTGCCGCCACGCACTGGCTGGGGGTCGCGCAACACCTGACCGCCACTTATCACCGTGACGCCACACAAGGCGACACAAAACTCAACGCCCTGGCAGGGGGCGACCTTGCCGGCCTGAAGCTTTAAACCCATTCGGGCACCCATGCACCCATGAAATGCCAATTTATGGCTGTTGTCTCATGCGGCGAGCGTTCCGAACTTCCCATATAAAGAGGCCAAAAAGCAGAACCATGAGCCCGACGAACAAGCCCACGTTTTGACGCAGAAACGAGTCGCCGATAAACACGATCAGGAAAGCAAACGGAATTTCAACCAGCGCCAGCGCCAGCAGGAAAGTCCGAAATGGATATCGCACCGCCCCCAAGGCATACCCGCCGATCTCGGCAGGAAGCGAGCAAATCACGATCAGCACAAGCGAAAAAGGGAGTTTCCCCGACAAAAAGGTGGGGTTGTTGAAGCGCTGCTCGCTTAACTTCTTTTTGATCATCGTCCGATCGCGAAAAAATCGGCCAATGCCGTATGTCGCCATCCAGCCGAACAACCAGCCCATCGAGAGCAGAACAAAGGTCAACCACTCTCCCCACACCAGAACCGCCGATGGGACCAGCAGCACGCTGGAGAGGAAAAGAAACATGACCGAACAGGCCGATGCCAGAAAGAAAATGATGGCGCCCCAAACAGGCGCTGCCCGCATCGTTTCCCCCACCCACCCAACCACGGCCAGCAGTTCTTCACGCAAGCCATAGGTAACCAAGGCGAGCGACGCAATGCACACAAACAAAAATGCAAATAAGCGAACGTTTTCCGGGTCGCTGAGGGCAATGCGTTTCATGACGTGATTTCTTCTGTGTAATCCCAAGGTGAATCGTCGTCTTTTCGTGGGCGCCTACATGCTTGGCCAATGCCTGTTCCTGGCTGGACGCGGCCGATGTGGACGCCACTCCGGTTCATCCGATATAAGTCATTCAAACACAATATCCGGTCACCAACCCGCCAACAAAAACGCCGCTCATTGAGCGGCGTTTTTTTACAACTGGTGCCGTTGGCCGGAATCGAACTGGCGACCTTCGCATTACGAATGCGCTGCTCTACCAACTGAGCTACAACGGCGAAAAGCAGCGCGCATTATACGCAAAATCGGTCACGCTTGGGCGGCTAGCAGTCCTGCTTGCAGGCGGGCGACCACTTTGTCTTGGCCGATCAATTCCAGCGTGGCGTCGATAGCCGGGGTTTGCGGCTCACCCGTCACCAGCACCCGCACCGGCATCGCCAGCTTGGGCATTTTGAGTCCGTGGGCGGCGAGAGTTTCCTTGAATGCGGCGCTGATGGCACTGCGTTCCCAGGTCAGCGCTTTAAAGCGGTCAGCCAGGTCGGCCA
>JAABQE010000310.1 GCA_011391655.1 Hydrogenophilales bacterium | reverse complement strand
CCTGAATCGACTCCTGCATCACCTCGCCCAGCTTGCCGGTGGTGGTCATCTTGCCGCGACCCGGCAAGGAAACCGCCTCGATTGTGAGCAATTCACCGCCGACTTCGGTCCAGGCAAGGCCGGTGACCTGGCCGACCTGATTGTTCATCTCGGCGATGCCGAAGCTGAAGCGGCGCACGCCCAGGTATTTTTCAAGATTGCGCGATGTAACCGAAATTTTAGCCATCTGTTTCTTCAACAGCAGGGCCTTAACGGCCTTGCGGCAGATCTTGGACAATTCACGCTCAAGGCTGCGTACACCGGCCTCACGCGTGTAATAACGCACGATGTCGCGGATGGCCGACTCGGCAATGGCGAGTTCGCCCTCCTTGATGCCGTTAACCTTGAGCTGCTTGGGCGCAAGATAACGCACGGCAATATTGACCTTTTCATCTTCCGTATACCCCGACAGGCGAATCACCTCCATCCGGTCCAGCAAGGGGGCTGGCAGGTTAAGCGAGTTAGCCGTGGCAACGAACATCACATCGGACAGGTCATATTCAACCTCGATGTAATGGTCCTGGAAGGTGTGGTTTTGCTCGGGATCGAGCACCTCCAGCAAAGCCGATGAAGGGTCGCCACGGAAGTCCTGCCCCATCTTGTCAACTTCATCGAGCAGGAATAGCGGGTTTTTCACGCCGATCTTGGTCAGGCTTTGCAGTATTTTGCCCGGCATCGACCCGATATAGGTGCGGCGATGTCCGCGAATCTCGGATTCATCGCGCACGCCACCGAGCGCCATGCGTACAAACTTGCGATTGGTCGCGCGCGCAATGGATTGGCCGAGCGAGGTTTTACCCACGCCGGGGGGGCCAACCAGGCACAGGATCGGCGCTTTCACCTTGTCCACACGCTGCTGCACGGCGAGGTATTCCAGGATGCGTTCCTTGACCTTGTCCAGGCCGTAATGATCCTGATCCAGTACCTTTTCAGCCTTGACCAAATCCTTGCTGATCTTGGTTTTTTTCTTCCACGGCAAGCTCACGATCGCCTCGATATAGCTGCGGATCACGGTGGCTTCAGCCGACATCGGTGACATCATGCGCAATTTTTTCAGCTCGCCCATGGCCTTGGTCTCGGCCTCCTTGGACATGCTGGCTTCCTTGACGCGCTTTTCCAGATCTTCCAGCTCGGCACCTTCTTCGATGTCGCCCAGTTCTTTCTGAATCGCCTTGACCTGTTCGTTCAGGTAATACTCGCGCTGACTCTTTTCCATCTGCCGCTTGACGCGGCCACGGATGCGCTTTTCCACCTGCAGAATGTCGAGCTCGCCTTCCAGCAGGCCGAGCAAATGTTCCAGGCGCTTGTTCACGCCGATCATTTCCAGCACTTCCTGCTTCTGCTCAAGCTTCAGCGGCAAATGCGCGACGATGGTGTCGGCCAGACGCCCGCCTTCGTCAATCCCTGACAATGAAGTGAGGATCTCCGGCGGGATTTTTTTGTTGAGTTTGACGTACTGGTCAAACTGGGTCAGCAACGCACGGCGCATCGCCTCCACTTCAACCAGCTCCTCGCCCTCGGCTGGCAAAATTTCGGCACGCGCAGTGAGATGGGTGCCCACGTCGGTCACATCGATTACGCGGGCGCGCTGATTGCCTTCCACCAGCACCTTGACGGTGCCATCGGGCAATTTCAGCATTTGCAACACGGTAGCGACGCTGCCCGTGTCGTACAGGTCTTCGGGTGTAGGGTCGTCCTGCGCGGCCGTTTTCTGCGCGACGAGGAGAATGCTTTTGCCGGATTCCATCGAGGTTTCCAGCGCCTTGATCGATTTGGGACGGCCGACAAACAGCGGAATGACCATATGGGGAAATACCACCACATCCCTCAACGGCAACAGCGGCAGGTCAATCTGTTCCTTGGATACGTTGTCGCTCATCATAATTTCCTGGTCAGGGTTGAGGAAAGGATGCGTGGCGATAAACCACGCACTTCCCTAGCTGGGGGGCATAGTTCGTATTTCAAGTGAGCCGGCCATCAAGCCGGCTCACACCAGAATCAGGCGCCAGCAGCCAACGGCTGCTCGCCCTGCTCGGAATAAATCAACAGGGGCTTACCCTCGCCGTTGATCAGGCCTTGATCGACCACCACCTTGCTCACGCCTTTTAACGAAGGCAAGTCATACATGGTATCGAGCAACGCATGTTCAATGATGGAGCGCAGCCCGCGCGCACCGGTTCGACGTGCCAAGGCGCGTTTCGCAATTGCATTGAGCGCCTCTTCCCGAAACTCGAGATCCACGCCTTCCATCTTGAACAGTTTGGCAAACTGCTTGGTCAGCGCGTTCTTCGGCTCGGTCAGAATTTGCACCAGCGCAGACTCGTCCAGTTCATCGAGCGTGGTCACGACCGGCAGGCGACCGACAAACTCCGGAATCAGGCCATATTTGATCAGATCTTCGGGTTCGACTTGATGCAACAGCTCCACGTCACGCTTGGTGTCGTCGACGTTTTTGACCTGCGCGCCAAAGCCGATGCCGCCCTTTTCGGTGCGACCCCGGATGACCTTTTCCAACCCGCTGAACGCACCGCCGCAGATGAACAGAATATTGCTGGTATCGACCTGAACAAACTCCTGATTTGGGTGCTTGCGACCGCCCTGTGGCGGCACCGAAGCGGTGGTGCCTTCGATCAGCTTGAGCAAGGCCTGCTGCACGCCTTCACCCGACACGTCGCGCGTAATGGATGGGTTATCGGACTTGCGCGAGATCTTGTCAATTTCATCAATATAAACGATGCCCTGCTTGGCTTTATCGACGTCATAATCGCATTTTTGCAGCAACTTCTGGATGATGTTCTCGACGTCCTCACCGACATAACCGGCTTCGGTCAAGGTGGTGGCATCCGCAATCACAAACGGCACGTTCAGCAGACGGGCCAGTGTTTGTGCCAGCAAAGTTTTGCCCGAACCCGTCGGACCGATCAGCAGGATATTGCTCTTGGCCAGTTCAACATCACCGCTGCCCGAATTGCTGCGCAGACGTTTGTAGTGGTTGTACACAGCGACGGCCAGCGATTTTTTAGCCTGGCTCTGGCCGATCACGTATTGGTCAAGAATGTTGCTGATTTCATGCGGAGTCGGCAAATCGGAGCTTGCACCGCCCTTCTGGTTATCGGCTTGCTGGATCTCCTCGCGGATGATGTCGTTACACAACTCGACGCATTCGTCGCAGATGAACACCGACGGCCCAGCAATCAGCTTGCGCACCTCGTGCTGGCTTTTGCCGCAGAAGGAGCAATAAAGAAGTTTGTCGCTCGAGCCTTTGTCTACCATGCCTATTCCTTTACTTAACGCTTGCTTCGATACGGGTCGTTAACACTTTGTCGACCAGACCGTAATTTACAGCGTCTTCCGCACTCATGAAATTGTCACGGTCGGTATCGCGTTCGATCGTTTCCAGGCTTTGTCCCGAATGCTGGGCCAGCATGCCATTCAGACGACCTTTCAGATACAGGATTTCCTTGGCGTGAATCGCGATGTCCGACGCCTGCCCTTGAAACCCGCCCAACGGCTGATGAATCATCACGCGCGAATTCGGCAAACAATAGCGTTTGCCCTTGGCACCCGCCGTCAGCAGAAAGGCGCCCATGCTGGCCGCCTGTCCGATACACAGCGTGGACACATCCGGCTTGATGAACTGCATGGTGTCGTAGATCGCCATGCCGGCCGAAACCGAACCACCCGGCGAGTTGATATAGAAGTAAATATCCTTATCGGGATTTTCCGATTCCAGGAACAGCATTTGCGCGACGACCAGATTGGCCGTTGAGTCGTTCACGGGGCCAACCAGAAAAATGACGCGTTCCTTGAGCAGGCGCGAATAAATGTCATATGCACGCTCGCCACGGCCGCTTTGCTCGACCACCATGGGGACCAGCCCCAGACCTTGGGGTTCAAAGGCGCGGGAATCAGACACACCGCGTTCAAAATCAATATGCATCAGGCACGTCCCATCAATTCTTCAAAGGTGGTTGTCACATCTTCTACCGCAGCCTGACCGGCAACCCATGCAACAACGTTTTCTTCCAGAGCCAGAGACTCGATTTCCTGCATCCGCTCAGGGTTTTGATAGAACCACTGCGCGACTTGATCGGGCTCTTCGTAACTTTGTGCCTGCTCCTGAATCAGCGAGCGGATCTGGTCAGGCTGCGCCACGAGTTTGTTTGCCTGCACGATTTCAGCCAGGATCAGGCCCAAACGCACCCGGCGTTCAGCCTGCCCAGTAAACATATCGGCCGTCAGCTTCATGGTCTGAACCCCACGCGACTGCATATCGGCTTCGGTCATTTTCAACAGGCGATCCGTTTCCATGGCCACCAGACTTTGCGGCAGATCCAGCGTGCTTTTCTGCAACAGCAATTCCATCGTCTGTTCTTTCAGCTTCGTCTGCACGCGACGTTTCACCTCGCGCTCCAGATTGGCCTTCACTTCGGCCTTGAGTTTGTCCACATCGCCATCTTCGACACCCAAAGCCTTGGCAAATTCCGCATCAACGGGTGGCAATACAGCGGCTTGAACTTCTTTCACCTGAACTTCGAAGTGTGCGGCCTTGCCAGCCAGCTCCTTGGCAGCGTATTCAGCCGGGAAAGTCAGATCGAAACCCTTGTTGTCGCCTGCTTTAAGCCCAATCAGGCTCTGCTCGAAATCTTTCAGCAAGCGGCCTTCGCCGATCACCGCAGCGAAGTCTTCGCCCTTGCCACCCTCAAATGCCACGCCATCGACCGTGCCCTGATAATCAAACTTGACCAGGTCGCCTTCTGCCGCAGCCCGATCCGACACTTCAAAGGTGCGGCGCTGCTTCTGCAGCACTTCAAGGGTTTTCGCCACGTCGGCATCGCTCAGTTCCACGATGGGACGGCTGATCTTGCCCGAACTCAATGCATCAATCTTGACTTCAGGATAGACCTCAAAACTGGCGCTGAAAGTCATTTCGGCAGCGGCGGTTTGCCCGGCTTTCGGCTCAAAACGCGGATAACCCGCAATTCTCAGCTTGTGGGCTTGCACAGCCTCACCAAACCGGCTTTGCAGCGTTTCGCCAAGAATTTCCTGCCGCACGCCCGGGCCATGCTGGCGCACCACGGCTGTGAGGGG
>JAABQE010000309.1 GCA_011391655.1 Hydrogenophilales bacterium | reverse complement strand
CAGGATTGGGCCCATCAACAGAGCAACATCCAAAAATGATGAATTCCCCCACTGTCCTGACGAAGCCTCGTCAAGACAGTGCGGGGCTGCTTTCATCAGCCTGTCAAAACCCTCTGATTTAATTCGGTTTTTAACCGACATATCGCGATCAGGAGACTGGCATGGACACTGCATATACCTTGGCATACACAACGCAAGGAGCAGACAACATGATTGACCTCAACCAAGGCGGCTCACTGGATGTCACCCTGAAGGAAGACGCGCAGGGTCAAGACAACGTGATTCTGGCGATTGCAGCGCAGGACTGTGAACTCAGCCTGACTCCGCACCAGGCACGCGTGCTGGCGACCGAACTCATCATGGCCGTCAACCGCGCCGAAGTGCGCAACAACCTCAAGCACAGCCAGAACATGGTGCGCAGCGGGCAACAGCAAACCACGCGCCACGGCTTCTTTCACGTGTGACCTGAATCCTCTTTTTCGGGCGACCGGCTTCGGTCGTACCCAGGTAGCAGGCAGCCAGGCTTGACCTACCTTTATGATAAGCCCCGCGTTGGCGGCGGCACGGCATCCGTGATAGGGTGACGCCCTGAGGCGCAAGGACTTGTCCTTGCGCCATTTCTTTTATCCCTCATCAGGAATTCAGCATGGCCGTCATCGAACTTACTCAAGCAAATTTCGAATCCACCATCCAGAGCAACGACGTCGTCGTCGTCGATTTCTGGGCGCCCTGGTGCGGCCCGTGTCGCGGCTTTGCGCCCATCTTCGAGGCCGCCGCCGAAAAGCACGCCAACATCGTGTTTGCCAAGGTCAACACCGAAGTTGAACAGGAACTCGCCGGCTTTTTCCAGATTCGTTCGATCCCCACCCTGATGGTGTTCCGCGAACAGGTCATTCTGTATTCCGAGTCGGGCTCGCTTCCTGCTCCGGCTTTGGACAGCCTGATCGAACAGGTCATGGGACTGGACATGGCGCAAGTCCACAAGGACATCGCCGAGCAGCAAACGCAGCCGAATCAGGCTTGAGTCGCCAATAACTGCCGCGCCAGCGGCAGGGTGATCGGGCGCCGCGTTTCCAGGCTGACCCGATCCAGTGCCTCCAACACCGCCAGCAGGCTTTGCATGTCACGTGCGGAATGGATCAACAGATAGTCCGCCACCTGTGGGTCAAGCTGGAACCCGAGGGTTTCGGCGTGCTGCAGTAACGCAGTGTGTTTTTCCGCATCGTTTAACGGCTGCATCTGAAACACCAGCCCCCAGCCCAACCGGGTTTGCAGTTCCGGCATCAGCGCAAGCTCGGCTGGCGGCACGCTGCCCGCCGCCAGCCACAATCCGGCGTGTTCACGCATCTGGTTGAACGCGGCAAATCCCGCCTGTTGCCGGGCCTCGTCCCAGCTTTCCACCGCATCCGCCACCACCACCTCGCCCGCCGCAACGCCACCCTGCACCACGGTGCGCCCGCGCGCTTCACATGCTGCCGCCCAGGCAGCCAGCAAATAACTCTTGCCGCTTCCCGGCGCGCCCCATACGTACACCATGCGCTCGGTCGCCGTGCCGTCGAGCATGGCATGCAACTGCGCGATGAGCTCGACATTGCGCCCCGCTACAAAGCGGGCGAGATCAGGACGGGCAGGGGGACGAATGTCGAGGAGAAGCTGTCGCATGGGGTCGAGAGGATAAGCGATCCAAACCCCTCCGCGCCATCGCCCGCCCCTGCTCCGGGTCCAAAAATCCGCGGGGATTGTCGCGTAGCGACGAAAGGCACCGGCACGCCCGGCTATACTTTCGGTTCTCAACCTGCTGCCCCGAAAGTACGCCGATGAAAGCCGTGTTTACCATGCCCGTCCGACCCGTCATCCAAGCGCCGCCGATGGTCGAAGAAGTGCTCGGCAACGACGAGCGCGAGGCGCTCAAAACGCGCATCAAGGCCTTGATGAAACAACAGGACGCGGTGCTGGTGGCGCATTACTACACGTCGGCCGACCTGCAGGATCTGGCCGAGGAAACCGGCGGCTGCGTGTCGGATTCGCTGGAAATGGCACGCTTCGGCCACGCCCATCCGGCGAAAACGCTGATCGTCGCCGGGGTCAAGTTCATGGGCGAAACCGCCAAGATCCTGAACCCGGAAAAGCGCGTGCTGATGCCCGATCTGAATGCCGACTGCTCGCTCGATCTGGCTTGCCCGGCCGACGAATTCGCCGCGTTTTGCGACGCCCACCCGGACCGGCTGTCGGTCGTCTACGCCAACACCAGCGCGGCGGTGAAGGCGCGCGCCGACTGGGTCGTCACCTCCGGCATCGCAGTCAAAATCGTCAAATACCTGCACAGCCAGGGCCACAAGCTGCTGTGGGCACCTGATCGCCACCTGGGCGATTACGTGCAGCGCGTAACCGGCGCCGACATGCTGCTGTGGCAGGGCTCCTGCGTGGTGCACGAAGCGTTCAAGGCCGAGGCCTTGAAAAAACTGCACGCTGAACACCCGGCCGCTGCCGTGCTGGTGCACCCCGAATCGCCCGCTGCGGTGATCGCGCTGGCCGACGTGGTGGGCTCGACCACGCAACTGATCGAAGCGGTGAAAAACCTACCAAATCCCGAATTCATCGTTGCCACCGACAACGGCATCTTCCACAAGATGCGCGCCGCCGCCCCGGGGAAAGTTTTGCTTGAGGCGCCGACTGCGGGCGAAGGCGCCACCTGCCAGTCGTGCGCGCACTGCCCGTGGATGGCGATGAACGGCCTGCGCAATCTGGCAGCCGTGCTGGAAAAAGGAAACAACGAAATCCTCATCGAGGAAAGCATCCGCGCCAAAGCGCTGTTGTCGATCCAGCGCATGCTGGATTTCGCCGCCGCCGACAAGGCTGGCCACATCCAATTGGGGGATTAGCGCGTGGCTGGAGCCAGCTTGCTTGCGCTGCTCGACGACATCGCCACCATCCTCGACGATGTGTCGGCGATGACCCAGGTCGCCGCAAAAAAAACCGCTGGGGTGCTGGGCGACGATCTTGCGCTCAACGCCCAGCAGGTTGCCGGGGTCAAGGCCGATCGCGAGCTGCCGGTAGTGTGGGCGGTCGCCAAGGGTTCATTCATCAACAAGGCCATTCTAGTGCCGGCGGCGCTCGCCATCAGCGCGTTTGCGCCCTGGCTGGTGACGCCCCTGCTGATGCTGGGAGGCGCGTTCCTCTGCTATGAAGGCTTCGAGAAACTGGCGCACAAATACCTGCACAGCGAAACCGAAGACAGCGTGCACCGCGTCGAACTGATGCATGCCGTGGCCGACCCGACGGTCGATCTGCTGGCGCTGGAAAAGGACAAGATCAAGGGCGCCATCCGCACCGATTTCATCCTGTCGGCCGAAATCATCGTCATCACGCTCGGCACCGTGGCCGCCGCGTCGTTCGGCAAGCAAGTCACCGTGCTTACCGGCATCGCCATCATCATGACCGTCGGCGTCTACGGCCTGGTTGCCGGCATCGTCAAGCTCGACGACGCCGGGCTGTATCTCAGCCAGCGCGGCAACGCGGCGATGCGCGCATTCGGCCGCGTGCTGCTGGATGCTGCCCCCAAGCTGATGAAAATGTTAATGGTAATAGGCACGGCAGCGATGTTCCTGGTCGGTGGTGGAATCCTGGTTCACGGCGTGACCGCCGCGCATCATCTGGTCGAAGCGGCCGCCCACGCCGCTGCCACGCTGCCCGCCATCGGCGGCGCGCTCGCCGTTCTCTTCCCGTTGTTGATCGATGCGCTCGCCGGCATCGCGGCCGGCGCGCTGGTACTGGGCATCGTCAGCCTGGGCAAGCGGGTGACGGGCCGCTAGAACCTGTTGACACTAGCCAGGCGCGTCAGCGCCCGGTCGTGGCGCTCTGATAGCAACGCTTGCGCAATGAGCGCGCCGATCAGCGCCAGAAACATATCCCACTGCGTGTCCCACACATCGCCCTGGGTGGCGAGGAAAGCATCGGCGTCTCCCCCCATCACCAATGCTGTGCCCCATTCAGTGAACTCATAGCAGGCGGAAAACGCCAGCACCACGCAGGCAGTAAGAAAAAACAGCCAGCCACCGGATTTGAGCGGCGTCTGGCGCAGCAGGATTTCCCGCGTCAGCATCGCCGGGATGAAGCCCTGCGCCAGGTGTCCCAGGCGGTCGTAGTGATTGCGCGCAAGATCAAATGCGTCCTGCACCCAGAAGCCAAGCGGCACCCGCGCATAGGTGTAATGCCCACCCAGCATCAGAATCAGGCTGTGAACGAACAACAGTCGATAGACCAGGGGGGTAAGCGGGAAACGCCGCCGGGTTGCAAACAGCAGCGGTAACCCAAGCATCACCGGCAGGGTTTCCATCCACCAAGTCAGGCGGTCGTACGGCGCGAGGCCCGATGCAGCGAGCGCCACCAGCGCCAGCGCAACCAGCAGCAGATTTTCGTGGCGCTGGACACGGTTCACCGCCCGACCTCGCGTGGTACATCAATCAAGCGCCCCGCTGCAACCTGTCGCATACACGGCGGAATTACTTCATAAACAGTGGCCATGGTCGTTTCCCCTGAGCGCTGGATGGTTTTTGCACGATTGTAGCGGCTCACGACTTGCGCCCATATCCCGTAAAATACCGGCTTTGAAGCAGATTGATCCGGCCTCGCCCGCGCGGTGCCGGACGCTCCCCAGCATGACCGCACGCCTGCGCGAAATACCCTACAACTACACCTCGTTTTCCGACCGCGAAATCGTCATTCGCCTGCTCGGTGCGGACGCCTGGAACACGCTCAATACGCTACGCGACGAGCGCAAGACCGGCCGCTCGGCACGCATGCTGTTCGAGGTGCTGGGCGATATCTGGGTGGTGCGGCGCAATCCCTATCTGGAAGACGACCTGCTCGCCAACCCCAAGCGGCGGCAGATGCTGGTGGATGCCTTGCGCCACCGCCTGCGCGAAATCGAGGCTCGCCGCCAGGGCAATCCGCTGGTCGGCCAGCTGCTGGATGCCGCCGGGCGTGCCGTGCGCGAATTCGAAGCCTGGTTTGCCGACACTACCGATCTGCGCGCGCGCATTCAGCGCCGTCTGGCGGGCGTCACCCGCCGCGACAACATCGGCTTCGACGGCCTGGCGCGCGTCTCGCACGTTACCGATGCGACCGACTGGCGCGTCGAATACCCCTTCGTGGTGCTGACACCCGACACCGAAGCGGAAATGGCCGCACTGGTGGCG
>JAABQE010000308.1 GCA_011391655.1 Hydrogenophilales bacterium | reverse complement strand
AGTGGAAGCCCTTGCTGATGTTTTCTGCACCCATGCTGGGGCCGACGGTGCGCTCTTCGATGATCTGCATCGGTGCGGCAAGGGCACCGGCGCGCAGCAGCAGCGCGACATCGGATGCTTCCTGCGCGGTTTCCATGCCGGTGATCTGCACCCGGCCGCCGCCGATTTCGTCGCGGATCACCGGCGAAGTAATGGACTCGGCGCGGCCTTTTTCAATCAGCAGGATCGCCATACGCTTGCCGACGTTTTCACGCGTGACATCCTGGAAAATGCGCGCGCCCTTGCCGTCCAGATTGAGATGCACCGCAGCCTGGCCGCTGGTGCTGTCGAAGCCCGGCGAGGCGTCGGTGATCGAGTCGCCGGTCAGCACGACATCTTTTTTCACGGCGATGTTGCCACCTTCGCGGCTGGGGACGATTTCATCGCCAAATGGCGCTTGCCCCTGGCTGACCAGAATGGGGTCGGCCTGCTCGTCCACCATGCGAATTTCCAGCGTGGCGGTACGACCGAGAATGTCCTTGGCCTTGGCGGTGTCCTGCACGCCGGGCAGTTGCACCACGATGCGGCTGGCGCCTTGCTGCTGGATCACCGGCTCGGCCACGCCGAGTTCGTTGACCCGGTTGCGCAAAGTGGTGATGTTTTGCTGCAGGGCGAATTCCTGCACCTTGGTTTCAGCTTCCGGCTTGAGGCGGGCGTTCAGGCTGAAGCCTTCGGCCTGGTCTTCCGGGGTGAGTACCAATTCGGTAAACACCGTGCCCAGTTTGTTGACGGCAGCATCGCGCTGGTCACGCGTGTTGAAATGCACGCTGACGACATTGCCTTCGCGGGCAATGCGGCCATAGCGGATTTTGTCAGCGCGCAACTCGGTGCGGAAATCGTTCTGATAGCGAATGGCGGCTTTTTCAAGCGCGGCCTTCATGTCCACTTCGAGCAGGAAATGCACCCCGCCGCGCAGATCGAGGCCCAGGTACATCGGCAGTGCGCCGATGGAAGACAGCCAGGCCGGTGATGCCGGCACCAGGTTCAAGGCCACCGTGTAGCGGTCGCCGAGTCCTGTCTGCAGCGCGTCTTTCGCCTTGATCTGAACATCGGGGTTGGCGAAGCGTGCCTTGATGCTGTTACCTGCCAGTTCGATTCCGCTGGACGTTAGTCCGGCGGCTTTAAGGGTGGACTCCACCTGCCCCAGCAATACGGTATCGACCACCTGGCTGCTGCGAACCGGCGACACTTGCACCGCAGGCACTTCACCGTAAAAGTTGGGCAGAGTGAAGAGAAAGGCGACCACCAGCGTGACGCCGATGAGCACATATTTCCAGAGCGGGAAGCGGTTCATTTTTTTGGGGGAGCGGTGAGCGGGGAGGGGTGAGCAGCGGAACGGGGCATGCCACTCACGTCGGAAAGCTTACAGGCTTTTGATGGTGCCCTTGGGCAGCAGCGTCTGTACCGACGACTTCTGCACGTGGGTAATCACGCCATCGGCAATTTCCAGCGAGACATACTGGTCGCCCATTTTGGCGATTTTGCCGACCTGGCCGCTCGCGGTGACCACTTCGTCGCCTTTGGCGAGTTCCGTCAGCATCTGCTTTTGTTCCTTGGCACGCTTCATCTGCGGGCGGATGAGCATGAAATAGAACAGGACGAAAATAATGACGAGCGGGAGAAACTGCTGGATCAGTTCGCCTGCGCCAGGTGCGGCGGCGGCAGTTTGTGCGTGAGCAAGGGAAATCATGGGGTCACTCCGAAATCAAAAGACGATCGATTAAAACCGGGCGATTCTACCATCCGTGTGTTTGCATCTCATGAAACTGCGCGGTGAAGTCGCTAAAGTGCTTGCCCTCGATGGCGTCGCGCATCCCGGCCATCAGGCGGTGGTAGTAATGCAGGTTGTGGATGGTGGCGAGCCGTGCGCCAAGAATTTCATTCGCGCGAATCAGGTGATGCACATAGGCGCGGCTGAAATGGGTGCAGGTGTGGCAGGTGCATTCATCGTCAATCGGCGCAGTGTCGGTTTTCCAGCGCGCGTTGCGGATACGTATTTCGCCGCGCCGGGTGAACAGAATGCCGTGGCGCGCGTTGCGCGTCGGCAGCACGCAGTCGAACTGGTCGATTCCCTGGGCGACGGCCGCAACCAGATCGGACGGCGTGCCCACCCCCATTAAATAGCGGGGCTTGTCAGTCGGCAGTTGGGGCGCGGTGTGAGCAAGAATGCGCTTCATGTCTTCTTTGGGTTCGCCCACGCTCAACCCGCCGATAGCGTAACCGTCGAAGTCCATGGCGACGAGTTCGCGGGTGGATTCGTCGCGCAGGGATTCAAACATGCCGCCCTGAACAATGCCATACAGCGCATTGGGGTTGCCGGCGTGCGCCGCCTTCGAGCGCGCCGCCCAGCGCAGGCTCATCCGCATCGAGTCGGCGGCTTCGCGTTCGGTGGCGGGGTAGGGCGTGCATTCATCGAAAATCATCACGATGTCGGAATTCAGCGTGCGCTGAATCTGCATCGAGATCTCCGGGGTCAAAAACAGCTTGTCGCCGTTGAGGGGCGAGGCGAATTTCACGCCTTCTTCGGTGATCTTGCGCAGCTTGCCCAGGCTGAACACCTGGAAACCGCCCGAGTCGGTGATGATGGGTTTGTCCCAGCCCATAAAGCGGTGTAGCCCGCCGAACTTTTCAATCACCTCCAGCCCGGGGCGCAGCCACAGGTGGAATGTGTTGGATAGCACCATCTCGAAACCGGTTTCGGTGAGCTCGGCCGGCGCCATTGCCTTCACTGTTCCGTAGGTTCCAACCGGCATGAACACAGGGGTTTGTACTGTGCCATGCGCGAGGTGAAGCTGGCCGCGCCGCGCGCCGCCATCGGTGGTAATCAAATCAAATTTCATGAGGGGCGTTCTAAGCTTTTTTTTCTAAAAACATTGCGTCGCCATAGCTGAAGAAGCGGTAGCGTTCCGCAATGGCGTGGGCATAGGCCGCGCGGATGCTGTCGTACCCGGCAAAGGCCGCGACCAGCATCAGCAGGGTGGATTTGGGCAAGTGGAAATTGGTGATGAGCGCATCGACGACATTAAAGCGATAGCCCGGCGTGATGAAGATGTCGGTTTCATTCGAGCCCGCGTGTAATTCGCCGTGCAGCGCGGCTGCCTCCAGCGCACGCAGGCTGGTGGTGCCGACTGCCACCACGCGACCACCGCGTGCGCGGGTGTTGCGGATCGCATCGACGGCTGCCTGTGGAATCGTGTAGCGCTCGCTGTGCATTTTGTGGTCAGCGAGATGGTCGACCCGTACCGGCTGAAATGTTCCCGCACCCACATGCAGCGTCACCCGTGCCGTGTGCACCCCTTGCGCACGCAACGCATCCAGCATCGCATCGTCGAAATGCAGCCCGGCCGTCGGCGCTGCGACCGCGCCGGGCTCGTTTGCATATACCGTTTGATAACGCGCCTCGTCATCGGCAGTTGGGGTGTGGACGATATAGGGCGGCAGCGGGAGCTGGCCAAGTTGCTCCAGCACCTCCAGCACCGGGCGTTGGAAACGCAGTTGCGTCAGGTCATCCTGCCGCGCCATCACCTCCGCCTGCACGGCGTCGGTCAGCTCGCCGCTGCCGAAATAGATCGCAGAACCCGGCTTGGGCGCATGGCTTGCACGGATGAACGCCAGCGCCTCGAATTCACCTGTCACGCGTTCGACCAGCAATTCCACCTTGCCGCCGGAATCCTTATGACCGAACAGCCGCGCCTTGATCACCCGGGTGTCGTTCATTACCAGCAAGTCATCCGGATGCAGCAGCGCGGGCAGGTCACGAAACCAGCGGTCATGCAGTGTGCCCGATGCATCGACATGCAGCAGCCGACTGCCGCCGCGCACCTCGGGCGGCAGCTGGGCAATCAACTCGTCGGGTAAATCGAAGTCAAAATCAGAAACCTGCATGGGGCGCGATTATAGCCGCCAGCTTGCAGCGGGCTATCCGCTTGGGCCATAATGCGCGGCTCTGTCGCCGGGCGCGTTCGCATCCGGCCCCTTTGCCGGGATGGCGGAATCGGTAGACGCAGCGGATTCAAAATCCGCCGCTGGTAACAGTGTGGGGGTTCGAGTCCCCCTCCCGGCACCAGTTTCACTAATAGTTGACGCTGATATCCCCCTGCTCAAACAATTCCTCGCCTGCGCATCTTGCCCGATGGTGAAGGGCGGTTCCTGTTGGTGCATCGGGCGAGCGCAATTGCACTGATCAGGTGCGCCCCAATTGAAAACCAGGCTGCTTTTCGACTGTACTGCATCGCTGCCGTTGATGGGAGCGGGCTTGTCACATGTGCGTCACGGCTTTTTAATAAGGTTTTCAATGGACTTGGCGCGATGCGACTTGTGCTGGCTTGAGCTTTGCTGTTGGTTACGAATGAATGGGCTGTGTGACCAGAAAACGCGCGCCAGGGGTGTGGGCGCGGGCTGGAACGGATTTGGTGCAAATCGATGAGTTGCCAACCTGTGAGTCGTTCTCGTGCTGGATTATAGTGAGCGTATGGACTGGATTGCGGGCGATATTGGTGGGACCAAAAGCTGGCTGGCGTGGCTGGGGCAGGCGTCTGATGCCAGGCAGCAGCTGCGTTTTGAGCAGGTTTACACCAGTGCCGACTTCGATTCGGCAGACAGCCTGATCCGTCAGTTCGTCGCCGATGCCGGGGCATCCAAGCCACCGGACGGGCTGCTGCTCGCTTTGCCTGGGGCACTGGTTGGCCAGCGCGCCCAGTTGACCAATCTGGATTGGGTCCTGGATGCCGCAGCGATGCAGCTGTCAACCGGTATTCGCGTGGTGCGCTTTATCAATGATTTTCAGGCGGCTGCGGCAGGCGTGGCGACGCTGACGGATGCCGATGTGATCGCACTCAATCCGCAAGCGGCTGTTCCCGGTGGCGTTCGGGCGATCACCGGAGCGGGCACCGGATTGGGGCTGGCATTCATGGTGGCCGATGCGGGCGGGAGATACCAGAGCTTTGCCACTGAAGGCGGCCATGTCGATTTTGCCCCGGCCAATGCGCTGCAGGCGCGCTTGCTTGAATACTTGCGCAGCGAGCATGGGCATGTGTCGTGGGAGCGGGCGGTATCGGGTTCGGCGCTGAAAGATTTGTATCGGTTTTGTTGTATTGAGCAGGGCCGCACTCCGCCGGACGAAGCAGTCGATGGCGAAGCGCTCGCTGTACGCGCCGGATCG
>JAABQE010000307.1 GCA_011391655.1 Hydrogenophilales bacterium | reverse complement strand
AAGGCTTCCATCCGTTTTAGATAGGTCTGCGCCTTCTGCGGCAGCTTGTCGAATTCCTGCACCCCGACCGTCGTATCGCTCCAGCCCGGCAGGTCTTCGTAGATCGGCTCGACGTGCGTGATTGATTCTGCGCCCACTGGCAGGATGTCGCACACCTCGCCATCTATTTTGTAGCCGACACAAACCCGCACGGTTTCCAGTCCGTCGAGCACGTCGAGCTTGGTCACGCACAGACCCGACACACCGTTGATCTGGATCGAGCGCTTGAGCGCTGCGGCATCAAACCAGCCACAGCGTCGCGCGCGACCGGTGGTGGCGCCGACCTCATGGCCTTTTTCGCCGAGATATTGGCCGATATCATCGAACAGTTCGGTCGGGAACGGCCCGGAGCCGACGCGCGTGGTGTAGGCCTTGGTGATGCCCAGCACGTAATGCAGCGTATTCGGGCCCACGCCGGCGCCGGTGGCGGCACCACCGGCGGTGCAGTTGGAAGACGTCACAAATGGATAGGTGCCGTGGTCGATGTCGAGCAGGGTGCCCTGCGCGCCCTCGAACAGCAGGTTGCTGCCCGCCTTGTTGGCCTCGTACAGGCTGCGCGGGACGTCGGCCACCATCGGCTTCAGGCGCTCGGCCATCGCCATCATGCTGTCGAGCGTCTGGTTGAAGCTCACCACCTCGGCCTTGTAGTAGTTCTTCAGCATGAAGTTGTGGTGGTCGAGCACTTCGCCCAGCTTGGCGGCAAAACGTTCGCGGTGGAACAGGTCCTGCAGGCGCAGCGCGCGGCGCGCCACCTTGTCTTCGTAGGCGGGGCCGATGCCGCGCCCGGTGGTACCGATCTTGCCCGCGCCCTTGGCGATTTCGCGCGCCTGATCGAGCGCCACGTGGTGCGGCATGATGAGCGGACAGGCTTCGCTGAGCTTGAGGCGGCCCGCCACATCGACCCCGGCGGCCAGCAGCATGTCCATTTCTTCCAGCAGCGCCGTCGGTGACAGCACCACGCCGTTGCCGATATAGCAGGTGACGTTGTCACGCAAAATGCCGGACGGAATCAGGTGCAGCACGGTTTTCTTGCCCGCCACCACCAAGGTATGTCCTGCATTGTGGCCGCCCTGGAAGCGCACCACGCCCTGCGCGCGGTCGGTCAGCCAGTCGACGATCTTGCCCTTGCCTTCATCGCCCCACTGGGTGCCAATGACGACGACGTTTTTTGCTGCCATGGTGAGTCTCCCTAATTTATTGTGTAGTGGAACTGGCCAAAGCCAGTTCGCGTAAATCCAGACTGAAACCGGTGGCCGGACGCGCCCGGCCGAATACCCGCCCGACTTCGTCGTAGCGTCCGCCCTGCGCGATTGCATGGCTGCGCCCACCCGTGTAGGCGGCAAACACCACCCCACTGTGATAACCATAGCCCCGCAATTCAGCCAGATCGTAAGCCGCCACGACGTCGGTCAATCCCTTGTCGAGCCCCTCCAGCGTATCCAGAGCGGCCTGCACCGCCGGCAATTGTGGCAGACGCGCACGCGCCTCGGCCAGCACGCTGCGGTCGCCATACAGCTGTGGCAACGCGGAAAAGGCATCACGCAACGCCGCTGACAGGCCCGCAGTCAGCACGGCCACGCTGCTGCTGTCCTTGGCCTGCAGCGCGCCAAACAGCTGGTGCTCCAGATCGCCGCTCAACCCGGCCTCACGCGCCAGCGCACGGTAAACTCCAACATGACCGATGTCGAGTTGCAGGGTTTTGACACCACAGGCCGACAGGCCTTGCAGCATCAAGGTCAGGATTTCGAGATCGGCCTCGGCGCCCGGCTCACCATACAACTCGGCGCCGATCTGGATCGGCTCGCGCGAGCGATGAAACCCATCGGACTGGGTGTGCAACACGCTGCCTGCGTAACACAGGCGGTTCACCGCGTTGGCTGCCAGCAGATGCGCATCGATGCGTGCCACCTGCGGCGTGATGTCGGCGCGCACGCCCATCAGACGTCCAGTCAGTTGATCAACCAGCTTGAAGGTCTTGAGGTCAAGGTCGGCCCCCACCCCGGTCAACAGCGAATCGACATATTCCATCAGCGGCGGAATCACCAACTGATAGCCCCGGCTGCGGAACAGGTCAAGCAACGCGCGCCGCATGTCCTCCATGCGCCAGGCTTGGGGCGGCAGGACATCTTCGACGTTTTCGGGGAGCAACCAGGCGGTCATATCAATTGAACATCAGTAACAGCAACACGCCACCCAACACCGAGGCAGCGCCAATAAAACGCAACTGGCCGTCGCGCAGTTCCAGCATCCGGCGAAAGCCTTCTCGCCACACAGTGGGTGCCGCAAACGGCAGCATCCCTTCAATCACCAGCAACAAACCGATGGCTGCAAGCCAGTTGACCCCAGTAATTCCAGTCATTTACCGCCAGCGGCACGCGGGTTTTTCATGTATTTGAAGAAGTCGGCGCTGGGATCTAGCACCATCACATCGCTCTTGCTCTTGAAGCTTTCACGATACGCCTGCATCGACCGATAGAACGCGTAGAACTCGGGGTTCTGGCCGTAAGCCGCCGCATAAACTGCTGATGCCTTGGCATCGCCCTCGCCCTTGACGCGCTGGGCGTCACGATAAGCTTCGGCGACGATCACGTCCTTCTGCTTGTCGGCATCAGCCTTGATCTTTTCGGCCTCGGCACCACCGGTCGACCGCAGCTCGTTGGCGACCTGCTTGCGCTCGGCCTCCATGCGACGGAAGACGTTTTCAGACACGGTTTCCGGCAGGTCGACCCGCTTGATCCGCACGTCAACCACCTGCACGCCAATCTTGCGCGCATCCTGATCAGCCTTGGCGCGGATGGTGTTCATGACTTCATCGCGACGTCCGGACACCACTTCGTTGATCGTGCGCTTGCCAAACTCGGCGCGCAAGCCATCGTTCACCGTCTGGTTCAGGCGGATCTGTGCGCGGGTTTCGTCCCCACCCACCGATACGTAGTACTGCTTCGCATCGATTACGCGCCATTTGATGAACGAATCGACCAGCACGTTTTTCTTTTCCGAGGTAATGAAACGCTCGGGATCGGCAGCGTCCAGCGTCAGGATGCGGGTATCGAAATAGCGCACGTTCTGCACCAGCGGCAGCTTGAAATACAGCCCTGGCGTCTTCTTGACCGACACCACTTCCCCCAACTGAAACACCATGGCATTTTGCCGCTGATCAACCGTGTACAGGCTGCCACTCAGCACGACCAGCAGCACCACCAAACCGATCAGGATCGGACCCATATTCTTGCTCATGGCCGATCCTCCCGGTCACGGTTGCGAAAAGCATCGCGCGAACGATCCGTGGACAGGGGCGCAGGCGTCGTCGCAGCACCCGGTTGCGCCAGCACATCTGGCGCGCTGCTGTAGGGCTGACTGACGACCTGCTGCAATTTGTCGAGCGGCAGATAGAGCAGACTATTGCCGCCTTTTTGGTCGACGAGCACTTTGCTGGTGTTATTCATCACAGTCTGCATGGTGTCGAGATACATCCGCTGGCGCGTAACCTGCGGCGCCTTCTGATATTCGGTAAAAATCTGCGCAAAGCGGCTCGCCTCGCCCTCGGCATTGGCAATCACCGATTGCTTGTAACCTTGGGCTTCTTCTTTCAGGCGCGACGCCAGACCACGTGCGCGCGGCACCACGTCATTGGAATAGGCCTCAGCTTCGTTCTTCACGCGTTCACGATCCTGGCCGGCTTTGACTGCGTCATCGAACGCCGCCTGCACCTGTTCCGGCGGTTGAATATTCTGCAGCGTCACCTGGCTGACGCTGATGCCGGTCTTGTAACGATCCAGTATCTGCTGCATCAGCACTTTGGCACGCGCCGCAATATCGGCACGGCCTTCATACAGCACAAAGTTCATCTTGCTCTTGCCCACAATCTCGCGCATCGCGGTTTCCGCGACTTGCAGCACGGTGTCCTCTGGCGCGCGATTGACGAACAGGAAATCTTTGGGGTCTTTCAGAATGTATTGCACGGCAAACTGCAGATCGATGATGTTTTCATCGTCCGTCAGCATCAGCGACTCTTTCAGAATCTTGTTTTTGACGGTGGTACGGTAGCCAATTTCAACCGTGCGCACCTGATCGACGTTAACCATTTCACGCGACTCGATCGGCCAGGGAAAATGCCACCGCGGACCCGGCTCGGTCGTTTCGACATATTGACCAAAACGCAGCACCATACCGCGCTGGCCTGTATCCACAATATAAAAACCACTGGCCAGCCAGATCAGCGCCAGCACGCCCACCATCAAACCAACCAGATTGCCGCCGCCCGACATACCAGCGGGGGATTCGCCGCCCGATCCGCCCCCCTTGCCGCCAAACATGCCGTTCAGGCGTTCATTGACGCGCCGCCACATCTCGTCCAGATCGGGTGGACCACTGTTTTTGTTACCACCACCTTTGTTGCCCCATTGCGGGTCGTTCCAGGCCATATTGATTACTTTATGCAGAGTGAACTGTGGAAGAGAAAGCTGTTTCGTCGAATGCGCCGGTCTCGTCCTGGACGCGATTGGCCGTCAGGATTTCTGACAGCGCAACGCGTAAAAGATCCAGCCCCGCGCCAGTTTGTGCGGACACATAGACGCTTTGAAGTTTACCATATTCGTCGCGCCCCACTCCTGGCGCAACGCCCGTCAAATCGAGCTTATTGTAGACACGCAACTGGGGGACCGTATCGGCACCGAGTTCTCCCAGCACCTTTTCCACCGCTTCGATCTGCCGTTCGCGCCCCGGACTGGCCGAGTCGATCACATGCAGCAGCAAATCGGCCTCTATGGTCGCCTCAAGCGTAGCGCGGAATGCAGCCACCAGATCATGCGGCAGCCGCGTTATGAAACCGACCGTGTCCGACAGCACGATTTCGCCGCCTATCCATTCACCCTGGCGCGGCAGATACATCTTGCGCGTGGTGGTATCCAGCGTGGCGAACAACTGGTCGGCGGCATAGGCGCCGGCACGCGTCAGCGCGTTAAACAGGGTGGATTTTCCAGCATTGGTATAGCCTACCAGCGCCACTGAGAACACCCGCTGACGGTCGCGCGAACGCCGCTGGGTCCGGCGCTGCCTGGACAGCTTGGCAAGCCGTTCACGCAGCGCCTTGACGCGCACACCGAGCAAGCGACGGTCGGTTTCAAGTTGTTTCTCACCGGGACCACGCATGCCGACCCCGCCACGCTGAC
>JAABQE010000306.1 GCA_011391655.1 Hydrogenophilales bacterium | reverse complement strand
ATGCTTCGACGATCTCTCCACCCCTGGCGATGCGTTTCACGAGATACGGCTTCAGCGTTTCTGCGTGGCTCAGCTGCTGCGTTTTGGCCAGTGCATCTTCCCGCTGCTCTGGCGGCGTCATGTCCTTGATGTTCATCGCCAGGGCTTCGGCCTCGCTCCACCCATACATCCTTTGCGCCTCGGGATTCCAGGCGAGTATGCGTCCCGTCAAATCCTGAACCGTGATGGCGTCGCGTGCATCGCGCACGACAACGGCCAGCCGGCTCTGCGATTCCAGGAGCGCAGACTGCGCTTTTTTAATCTCGGTGATCTCCGTAAAGGTGATCACCGCACCTTCGATGACGTTTTCCAGCGTGCGGTAGGGCCGGATGCGCAGCAGGTAGTAATTCCCCGCCCTGGTCTGCACTTCGACCTCCTTGGGAACCAGGGTGTCCAGCACCACCTTTGCGTCTTCGCTCAAACAATTGTAGTTCACCAGATTGGACACAAGGTGCTCAACCGGCCGCCCAACGTCGCTGTGGATCAGGTTGATAATCTGGGTTGCCGCAGGGGTAAAACGCAGGATGCGCAGTTGATGATCCAAAAAAACGGTACCGATCCCGGTGCCGGCCAGCAGGTTGTTCATGTCGTTGTTGACCCGCGATAAATCAGCCACCTTGGTTTGCAGCTCGGCGTTGACCGTGGCCAGTTCCTCATTCACCGATTGCAGCTCCTCCTTGGAGGTTTCCAGTTCCTCGTTGGTGGACTGCAATTCTTCGTTGACCGATTGCATTTCCTCGTTCGAGGATTTGAGTTCTTCGTTGGAGGTTTCCAGTTCCTCGTTGGAGGTCTGGAGATACGCTTCCTTGGCCTGCAGTTCCTGCTTCAGCGCAGCGATACGCGAATCGGCATCCATGCCGTCACCCTCCCCGGCCGAGGCGTCGGAGCGTTTCACGGCAACGAGGGCATGAGCGGCGGCCGGCTGCGCCAGGTCGGGGCCGGGCGGCAGCGCCTCCTCAAGCGTGACCAGGAACAGGGGCGTCGCGTCGGTGCCTTCGATCACCGGGCGGATGCTCAGGTTAACCAGGGTGTAATGGCCGTTGGTTTTGACCCGCAGGCCCGCGTGACGCACCACCTCTTTTCTGGCAGCGGCTTTGTACAAAGCCGTGGTCAATTCGCGCTGCAATCCTTCGCGCGCCATCTTCAGGATGTTATTGACGCGAACCTCGCCCGGAGCCAGTTCCAGATACATTCCGGTGCGTCCGTGCAGGTAGAGGATGTCGCCCCGGCCATTGACGAGCGCGGCGGCCGGGGCGATCTGGTGCAGGAGTGCCTGTTCGGTCAGCTCGCGCAGCGGCAACTTGCCGGGGTAGGTGGGCTTGCCGGCGCCTGGCGGAACGGCATCTGCCATCGTGGCCAGGGGTGGGACAAACCGGTTCAAGGCCACGCGCGGTGCACCATGACCATCCTCCTTGCGCTGATACAGCTTCAGCTTGCGGTCCAGCGCGGTGAACACATCGCCATATTCACTCACGGTTTCGGAAGTTCCCAGAAAGAGAAAGCCGCCGGGGTTCAGCGCGTAGTGGAACAGGGGAATAAGCTTTTTCTGCAGTTCCGCGTCCAGATAAATCAGCAGGTTGCGGCAACTGATCAGGTCGAGTCTGGAAAACGGCGGATCCTTGATCACATCCTGTTCGGAAAACACCAGCATGTCGCGAATGGTCTTGTGAATGCGGTAGGCGTTGCCGTCGGACTCGGCGGTGAAAAAGCGCGCCAGCCGCTCCGGCGTAAGGTCGGCGGCGATACTGGCCGGATAAAGGCCGGCGCGAGCTGTCGCAATCGCCCGGCTATCAATATCCGTGGCAAAGACCTGCACCTGGAAGCTCTGCTTCAATGCCTCCTGACGCTCGGCGAGCAGGATGGCAAGCGAATAAGCTTCCTCGCCGGTGGAACAGCCTACCGACCAGACGCGAACCGCAGCGCCCGCAGACCTGCCGGCAAAGAGCTTGGGAATGACCTGCTCCTCGACCGCCTTGAAGGCCTCGGGATCGCGGAAAAAATTGGTTACGCCGATCAGGAAATCGCGAAACAGGGCATCCACTTCCGACGGTGCCTGTTGCAGATATTTGACATACTCGTCCAGCGTTTCGATCTGCTGGACCGCCATGCGCCGTTCAATGCGGCGATGGATGGTGCTCGGCTTGTAATGGGAAAAGTCGTGTCCGGTCTGGGCGCGCAGCAGGATGAATATCTTCTTCAACGCGTTTTCGGCCTTGGGTATCGGGATGACGGCAGGCAGGGGCGACTTGCCAAAGGCGCGGGTCGCATAGGCAATGAGTTGGGCAGGCATCTCGGCCGGCGTCAGCACATAGTCCACCAAGCCGGTGGCGATGGCGCTGCGCGGCATGCCGTCGTACTCGGCAGATGCCGGGGTCTGGACCATGACCATCCCCGCCTCGCCCTTGATCGCCCTCAAGCCCAGTGTGCCGTCACTGCCGGTGCCCGAGAGCACGATGCAGATGGCGCGATCGTGCTGGTCCTGGGCGAGCGATCGAAAGAAAAAATCGATGGGCAGCCGCTGACCACGCGGCGAGGAAGGCTCCAGCAGTTGGAGCGCGCCGTTGAGGCAGGCCATGTCACGGTTGGGCGGGATGATGTAGGTGCAGTTTGGACGCACCACCATGCCGTCTTCGACTTCGAAAACCTGCATGCGGGTGTAGCGCTGGATCAGGTCGGTGAGCATGCTCTTGTAATCCGGAGCCAGGTGCTGCACCAGCACAAAGGCCATGCCCGGGTCGACCTCGGCGGGCATGGCGGAAAAGAAGGCCTCGAACGCCGCCAACCCCCCGGCCGACGCACCGATGCCGACGATGGGAAAGCTGGCGACCGCAGCGTCAACCTCGCCCTGCGCTCTGGCTGCTTCTCGAGTGCTTGCCGGTGCCCCCTTGGCCTCGGCGTCGCCTGGTCGCTTCTGTTTGTCTTTCCTCGATGCAGCCATCACTCCGCCCTTACTATTTAATGAGCCACCAGCGCCCGCACTCCGCATGAGCTGGAGTGGAAGATTACCGCATAGTCACAGTTTGGACAGCACGTGATGACGGGCCGCAGCTGCGGGCCCATCACGCTATTGACGGAGAAGGCCGGGCGCACGTTGTGTCTGTGACGAACGAGCCTGCCGGAACGGCAGCCGACCGTCCCCGCGGTCAATCAGGCGGTACGCGAATAGCGCGGCCGATCGCCGGCGGCCTGTTTCAGATAGCGATCGAAGCACATGCCGATGTTGCGCAGAAACAGCCGGCCGCTGGCGGTGACGCTGATTTTCCCCGCTTCGATCTGCACCAGTCCGTCGTCTGCGAGCGGGCGCAAGTCGGCCAGCGCATCGGCAAAATAGTCGGCAAACTCGATGCCCCATTCGCTGCCAAATGCGGCGAAATCGAGCTCCAGGTCGCACATCACGCGGGTGATCGCCTCACGCTGGATCTGGTCGTCGCGCGTGAGCTTCAAGCCGCGTTCGACGGCCAACCCCGTCGCGGCGACGCGTTCCTGATAACGCTTGATGCTCTTTTCGTTTTGCATATAGACGTCGGCGGTCTGGCTGATGCTGGACGCACCGAAGGCGAGAATGTCGCAGTCCTTGCGGGTGGTGTAGCCCTGAAAATTGCGCCACAGGGTTTTGTTCTGCTGCGCGCGCACCAGTTCGTCTTCGGGGCGCGCGAAGTGGTCGAGGCCGATGTTGACGTAGCCCGCTGCTCCCAGCGCTTCATTCACCGCCTGCTGCAGACCCAGGCGGGTGGCTGGATCGGGCAGATCGGCTTCAACAATCAGGTTCTGGTGTTTTTTCAGCCACGGCACATGCGCGTAGCCAAACACCGCCAAACGGTCGGGCGCCCATTCCGTCACCCGTTCCAGGGTGCGGCTGAAACTCGCGACAGTCTGCTTGGGCAGGCCCACGATCAGATCCAGATTGATGCTGGAAAACCCCAGTTCACGCGACCAGTCGAGCACCTGCTGGATCAAGGCCTCGGACTGGATGCGGTTGACCGCCTGCTGCACTGCCGGATCCATATCCTGCACGCCGAACGACAGGCGGTTGAAGCCGGATTCGCGCAGCGCCACCAAGTGCGCGCGCGTCAGTTCGCGCGGATCGACTTCGCAACTCACCTCGGCATCGTCTGCCAACGTGAAATGCCTGCGCATCATCGCCATCAGGCGGCGAATATCGTCTGGATTCAGATAAGTCGGGGTGCCGCCGCCCCAGTGCAGCTGGCGCACGAGCCGCCGGGTATCGACCAACTGCGCCGTGCGCGCAATTTCCTGATCGAGATAAGCCAGGTAAGGCTGGGTTTTACTGTAGTCGCGCGTCGCTACCATGTTGCAGCCGCAGTAATAACAAAGCGAATCGCAGAACGGAATGTGGGCATACAAGGACAATCCGCGGTCCGGCGCGGGGACGGCGAGCGCCTCAATCCAGTCCGCCTCGCTGAAACCCGTATGGAAATAGGGCGCTGTGGGATACGAGGTGTAGCGCGGACCGGCCACGCTGTATTTCTGTAGCAGTTCCAGAGTGGTCGTCATCGTGGCATCCTTAAAAGATAAATCTATCTTTTTATTATATCGCTTCGCTCAAAAACCGGGCAAGCCAGCCCATGGTGGGAGCCGGCTTTTGCGGTAAAGTTCGGCGCTGGAAAGCCGTTGTCCCCTCCACACACGCGCCCGGATGCCTTATGTCCTGTTATTCCTTGTTCTCGCTTCGCCTGATTCGCACCCTGCTGCTGACGCTGTTACTAGCCGCGCCGACAGTGCACGCCGATGACGCATCGAGCCTTGCTCAAAAAGTCTATGACCGCCCTAACGGCAGCGATCTGGTTACCTCGGGGCGCATGGTGCTGACTGAAAAAGGTCGCGCCCCGCGCATCCGTGAACTCGTCACCTACCGGCTCGACAAATCGAACGGTGAAACCGCCAACCTGATCCGCTTCCTCGACCCGGAAGACATCGCCGGAACCGGGTTACTCAGCATAGACCAAGCCGACGGCAGCACCGACCAATGGTTATATCTGCCTGCGCTCGACCGGGTGCGCCGCATTTCCAGCGACCGCAAGGGCGGCCGTTTTGTCGGCTCCGACCTGTATTTTGAGGACCTGCAGGACCGCAAGCCTGCCGAAGACCGCCACCGCCTGCTCGGCAAGCAAACTGAAAACGGCATTCTCTGCGAGGTGCTCGAAAGTGTGCCGGTCGATG
>JAABQE010000305.1 GCA_011391655.1 Hydrogenophilales bacterium | reverse complement strand
AGGGAACCGAACCGTTCCACACCCTGCTGGCAACACCGTTTCGTTACCCGCCGCTTAAACACGGCTCACGCTTCGGCACGCGCAGCGAGCCCAGCCTGTTTTACGGCTCGCTCGACGTCCAGACCGTGCTCGCGGAAGCCGCCTATTACCGCTTCGTATTCTGGGCGGGGATGCGCACACCGCCCGTTGGCAAGCTCGACACCCAACACACCCTGTTTGGCGCAGCCTACCAAACCCATGCTGGCATGCCATTGCAGCAACCGCCTTTCGCACAATACCGCGAGGCGCTGCGGTACCCATCTGACTACCGTGCAAGCCAGGCGCTCGGTGCAAAAATGCGGACAGCCGGGATCGAGGCGTTTACGTTTCTATCCGCGCGCGACCGGACGGGGGGGATCAATCTGGCACTGTTCACGCCGCAGGCGCTGGCCCAGCCCAG
The DNA here is from genome assembly GCA_011391655.1 of Hydrogenophilales bacterium. Next base: position 4,876 of record JAABQE010000305.1, on the reverse strand, counting down.
TCCGCTCTCGCAGGATCCCTGGCTGGGTGAACTCACCGGCGAGCGAGTCACCTTCCGCGCCGCGCACGGCAACGCTATTCATCACTTCCCGCTTGAGGCGTTTCTGGTCAAAGGCAAACTTCCCCAGCCGGCATAAAACCACCACGCTACTGGCAGCGTGTCAGGGTTCCATGCGCAAAATGCTGGAAGCCGGACCCCATCCCTGCAGCCAACATTTCGCTTGATTGCGCACCCGCTGAAGCACCAGGGCCAACCCGCCGACAACATGGGTGTTTATCGTCTCCCACGAGCGAGCCGAAACCCCTGTGTGCGGAGCCTCTCAGGAGCATGCCCTGGTGTTCAATTTCCACGGGAGGGCTGCCCCAAACTTCCCTGGCTTTTAAAAACTGACGCCTATGTGCGCTGGCGCACTGACGCTGAGTGATGCGGCGTTTACTCTGACGCACGGTTACGGCATTGATACAGATTCGCCGAGAGAGGCGAATGCAACGCCTCCGTGTCCAGCAGTGAATGTCGCACAAACTCTACCGGTATTTTTTGCCACGCCGGTCGTTCGTTAACAAAAACCACAAGGCAATCGGGTGTTGCTTCAACCTACCGGGATCAAGTCATGACTATTAAAAAAACAACACGTACCCGTCTGAATGGTTATGCGGGAATCGCGATTGCCACACTCCTCACCCCGGCAGGTAAAGTCATCTCAACAGCGGTCGCGGCTGCGAGCGTCGTCGGCGTGCTAAGCACCAGCGACCAGCCGCCTGCCCACGAACAAATCCGTTTCGACCCGGCTGCCGCAGCGGCTGCCACTGTGATGGCCATGCCAATCGCGCTGCCGCCCATCATCAACACTGACCTGCCCAGTGTTACCGCTACTGCGAGCGCATCTGCTGATGCAGCGCTTGCCGAAGCCATGACACAGTCCCATCCGCTGACGGGCCGCTCCGACGCGCCAAATCACACGGGCAACCCCGGGGGATTTGGACAGCCAGCCAACCACGGTTTCATGGGATCAGCTCCGTCCAAAGCTAAAGCCAAATCCAGTCCAGACTCAAAACCTGTTGGGAAAAACCCGGAACGTGTTTTTCCGGTCATGCCGCCCACCACGAAAACCACGGAGATCGATCCTGACTGCAAACCAGTCAATGGCGCAAAACGCAACAACGAAGAGGCGCCTGCCGATCAACCTGACGCAACTGACGCAACGGGATCGACCGAGTGCAAATCGGACAAGGACAAACTGGCCGAGGCCAACACGCCAGACGGACAATCGACCGAACCTAACGTGCCGGTTGTTGTAGCCAGCGCTGCTGATCCAGAAGTCATCCAGGATGCCTTGCCCCCCCTGAAAAGTTCAGACGACAGGTTAACGCCTGACGACATCGCATCCAGCAATAACCCTGAAATGTTTTCCCCTGTTTTGCACGATCCTGACATGAATCCAGATGGTGCGCTGACCACATCTGCGCCGCCGGCATCCCCTGCTTTGCACGAATCATTGCCATCCCCTGTCGATCCCCTGACTGGTTTTGCGCTGCCGATTATCCTGGCGAGTCCGATCCCTGTTGGCTTGGCAGGTGATGAGGCTGGCCAGAACGTGCCCGTCAGCGGGATTGCCGCAGCCCCCATACCCGAACCTGCCACCATGAGCCTGCTCGCACTAGGCCTGCTAGGCTTGAGCTGGATGAGTCGTAAAAAATGGGTCAGCCTGGCCAGTAAGTAATTCGGGCATCCCAGAAAAATGGGCGGGATGCCGCTCACTTATTCTGCAGTCCCATTCGGTCACCCGGCTCAATGCAGCTTGATGCGCGCCCGCGTCGGCGTGCTGATGAAATGCGCGTAAGTGGTCATCGCAGTCTTAACCCAGCCATGCAACGCCACCTGGTGCATCTTGTGCAACGACCAGTACACGAACCGCGCCAGCGCGCCTTCGATCATCATGCTGCCACCGGACAAGCCCCCCATCAGGTTGCCAACCGTGGAGAAACGGCCTAGCGCAACCAGCGAACCATAGTCACGATAGACGTAATCCAGCAGCGGCTTGCCGCGAAAGCGGCGGCAGATCGCCTTGGCCATCAACTCTGCCTGCTGGTGCGCAGCCTGCGCGCGCGGCGGCACGGTTTTGCCATCGGGCATGGGGCAGGCGGCGCAGTCGCCAAGCGCAAAAATATTGTCATCGCGGGTGGTTTGCAGGGTGGGCTTGACCACCAACTGGTTCACGCGATTGGTTTCCAGTCCGTCGATGTCTTTCAGAAAGTCTGGCGCCTTGATGCCGGCCGACCACACCATCATGCTGGCCGGAATGAACTTGCCGTCGGCGGTCAGCATGCCGTCCTTGCGCACTTCGACCACCCGCTCGTTGGTGTGCATGTCAACCCCCAGTTCGGCCAGCCGCTCGGCTGCCGCAGCCGACAGACGCGGCGGCAGGCCGGGCAGGATGCGGTCGGAGGCTTCGACGATCAGCAGCTTCAGGCTTTTATCGGGATCGATGTTTTCCATGCCATAAGCCGACAGCTCGCGCGTGGTGTCGTGCAGTTCAGCGGCAAGCTCGACGCCGGTGGCACCCGCGCCAACGATCCCGACGGTGAGCTGACCGGGTTTGACTTCGCTGGTTTGGGTGTGGGCGCGCAGACAGGCGTTGATGTGGCGACGATGGAATTCGCGCGCCTCGCTTGGCGTGTCAAGCATGATGCAATGCTCGGCCACACCGGGCACGCCAAAGTCGTTGCCCACCGAGCCGACGGCGATGATCAGCGTGTCGTAGCGAAACCGCCGGCGCGGGATGATTTCCTCGCCGTTTTCGTCCAGCGTCGGCGCCACGCCGATTTCCTGATTCGCCCGGTCAAGCTGCTCCATCCGCCCCAGGCGAAAACGGAAGTGATGCCAGTGCCCCTGCGCCAGATATTCCAGCCGTTCGGCATAGGAATCGAGACTGCCGGCCGCAACTTCGTACAGCAGCGGCTTCCACAGATGCGAAGGCGAGGCATCGATCAGGGTAATGTTCGCGCGCTTCTTTTTGCCCAGCTTGTCGCCCAGCCGGGTGGCTAACTCCAGCCCGCCCGCGCCACCGCCGACGATGACGATTTCATGGGCCTGTTGTTGCGTTGTCACGGTCCTGCCCCTGTGTGTCACGATGGCCCGATGATACCCGGAGCATTAGCAAGCTCTTCTATACCTTGCTGAATACCTGACGCGGCCGAACCCGCTAGAATCGAGGCTCCCTGTCTCTTCTCTCCAGGAACCGCCGTGACCGATCCGCTCCTCATCGCCAAGAACGCCACAACCGACCTCACGCTGCTGCCGCAAATGGCCAATCGCCACGGACTCATTACCGGCGCCACCGGCACCGGCAAGACCGTCACCCTGCAAACCCTGGCCGAGCATTTTTCCCGCATCGGCGTGCCGTGTTTCATGTCGGACGTGAAGGGTGATTTGTCGGGTGTGTCTCAGCCCGGCGGCGGCAATGCCAAGGTGGAAGAGCGGGTCGCGTCACTCAAACTGGACGGATTCACATACCAGGGCTGCCCGGTCACCTTGTGGGATCCATTCGGTGTCAGCGGCCATCCGGTGCGCGCCACCATTTCCGACATGGGCCCGCTGCTGCTGGGGCGCATGCTGGATTTGAACGACACCCAGAACGGCGTGCTGAACCTGGTATTCAAGGTGGCCGACGACAATGGCCTGCTGCTGCTCGACCTCAAAGACCTGCGCGCGATGCTGGCGTTTGTCGGCGAGAACGCCAAGCAGTTCACCACCGACTACGGCAATGTGTCGCCGGCCTCGATCGGCGCCATCCAGCGTGGCCTCTTGGCGCTGGAATCACAGGGCGGCGAGCAGCTTTTCGGCGAGCCGATGCTGAATATTGACGACCTGATCCAGACCGACCGCGGCCGCGGTGTCATCAACATCCTGTCGGCCGACATGTTGATGCAGTCGCCCAAAATGTACGCCACCCTGCTGCTGTGGCTGCTGGCCGAACTGTTTGAAAACCTGCCCGAAGCGGGCGACCTCGACAAGCCAAAGCTGGTGTTCTTCTTCGACGAAGCGCACCTGCTGTTTACCGATGCGCCCGACGCGCTGGTGGAAAAAATTGAGCAGGTGGTGCGGCTGATTCGTTCCAAGGGCGTCGGCGTTTTTTTCGTCACCCAGAACCCGGCCGATGTGCCGGACAAGATCCTGTCGCAGCTTGGCAACCGGGTGCAGCATGCGCTGCGTGCGTTTTCCGCACGCGACCAGAAAGCCGTCAAGGCTGCGGCCGAGACCATGCGCGACAACCCTGCGCTGGACGAAGCGGCCGTGATTACCGAACTCGGCGTCGGCGAAGCGCTGGTTTCTTTCCTCGACACAAAAGGTCGCCCCGGCGTGGTCGAGCGCGCGTTTATCGTGCCGCCAGAAGGACAGCTCGGCCCTATCACCGATGCCCAGCGCCGGCAGTTGATGCAGTCTTCGCTGGTGGCGGGTGCCTATGACAAAACAGTTGATCGTGAGTCGGCCTATGAATCGCTGAAAGTGCGGGCCGAACAGGCGGCTGAGGCAGCCGCCACACAAGCCGAGATCAAGCAGCAAGCCAAGACTGCTGCGCAACCTGCAGCAAGCGGCGGCGGGCTGGGCGGAATTTTGGGTGGGGTTTTGGGCGGCAGCGGCCGCCGAGAAGGGGCTGCCGAGGCACTGGCCAAATCTGCTGCACGTGCCATTGGCAGCCAGGTCGGGCGGTCGATTATTCGGGGGGTGTTGGGGAGTTTGTTTGGGGGGAAGCGGTGATTGGACAACCTCCCCCTTTTCCAAAGGGGGAAGCTATCAGCCGCCTGCACCTAGACCGCAAACAAACGAGCCAGCTCACCCCCAGGATCAGCCGCCCGCATAAACGCCTCCCCCACCA
>JAABQE010000304.1 GCA_011391655.1 Hydrogenophilales bacterium | reverse complement strand
ATCGCCGGCGAGATCACCACCTCGGCGGTGATCGACTACAACCAGATCGCACGCCAGACAATCAAGCGCATCGGCTACGACTCTTCCGAGATTGGCTTTGACTACAACACCTGCTCGGTGCTGGTCACCATCGGCAAGCAGTCGCCCGATATTGCGCAGGGCGTGAACGAGGGCGAGGGCATGTTCCTCGACCAGGGCGCGGGCGATCAGGGGCTGATGTTTGGCTACGCCTGCAACGAAACCTCGGTGTTGATGCCGATGCCGATTTACCTCGCTCATCGCCTGACGCAGCGCCAGTCCGAACTGCGCAAGGACGGCCGCCTGCCGTGGTTGCGCCCGGATGCCAAGTCGCAAGTGTCGATCCGCTACGTGGACGGCAAGCCGCATTCCATCGACACCGTCGTGCTCTCGAGCCAGCATCACCCCGAAGTCTCGCATGCGGTGCTAACCGAAGCGGTGATCGAGGAAATCATCAAGCCGGTGATGCCGAAGAACATGCTGACTGCCGACACCCGCTATCTGGTCAATCCCACTGGGCGCTTCGTCATCGGCGGTCCGATGGGCGATGCCGGCCTCACCGGTCGCAAGATCATCGTCGACACCTACGGCGGCGCAGCGCCGCACGGGGGCGGTGCGTTCTCCGGCAAGGACCCGTCCAAGGTTGACCGCTCGGCTGCGTATGCTGGCCGCTACGTGGCGAAGAACATCGTCGCCGCCGGCCTGGCGGACAAGTGCCTGGTGCAGATCAGCTACGCGATTGGCGTGGCCAAGCCCACGTCGATGATGGTCGACACCTTTGGCACCAGCAAAATCCCCGAAGCCAAAATTGTTGAACTGATCGCCGCGCATTTCGACCTGCGCCCCAAAGGCATCGTCAACATGCTCAATCTGCTGCGCCCGATCTACACCGCGACCGCGAGCTACGGCCACTTCGGCCGCGAGGAACCCGATTTCACCTGGGAAGTGACCGACAAGGCGGCTGAATTGAAGGCTGCAGCCGGTTTGTAAATGGGCATGGCATAATTCGCAACTCAATTTGGGCGACCTGTCGCCCCCCTGCACTGAGGAGCGCTGCGACTGTCGCCGGTTTGATCCGAACCGACAGCCAGGCTCAGCGCAGGCGATGATTCAACTGCGCTCGTTGACTTGCAGCCGGGCTGTGGGCAAACGAGCTCCCACCCCGCTGTCATTCAAGGAGTTTCACCATGAATGCAGTTTCTACCCCCTCTGGTTTTACCGATTTTGTCATCGCCGACCTGGCGCTGGCCGACTGGGGCCGCAAGGAAATCCGTATCGCCGAAACCGAAATGCCGGGCTTGATGGCGATCCGTGAGGAATTCACCGCGAGCCAGCCTTTGAAGGGCGCGCGCATCACCGGTTCGCTGCACATGACCATTCAGACCGCCGTGCTGATCGAGACACTGACCGCGCTTGGCGCCGAAGTGCGCTGGGCGTCGTGCAACATCTTCTCGACCCAGGATCACGCTGCCGCTGCGATTGCCGCTGACGGCATCCCGGTGTTCGCGGTGAAGGGCGAGTCGCTGGAAGATTACTGGGATTACACCCACCGCATCTTTGAATGGACGGATGGCGGCTACTCCAACATGATTCTCGACGACGGCGGCGACGCCACGCTGCTGCTGCATCTGGGTGCGCGTGCCGAGAAGGATATTTCGGTTGTGGGCAACCCGACCAGCGAAGAAGAGCGCGTGCTCTACGCCGCGATCAAGGCCAAAGTGGCCGCCGACCCGACCTGGTATTCGGTGCGCCTCGCCGCCGTCAAGGGCGTGACCGAGGAAACCACCACCGGCGTGCATCGCCTGTATCAGATGCACGCACGCGGTGAACTCAAATTCCCCGCGATCAACGTCAACGATAGCGTGACCAAGTCCAAGTTCGACAACCTCTACGGCTGCCGCGAATCGCTGGTTGACGGCATCAAGCGCGCGACCGACGTGATGATCGCCGGCAAGGTTGCCGTGGTGGCAGGCTATGGCGACGTCGGCAAGGGCTCGGCACAGGCGCTGCGTGCGCTGTCCGCCCAGGTGTGGATCACCGAAATCGACCCGATCTGCGCACTGCAAGCCGCGATGGAAGGGTACCGCGTGGTGACCATGGACTACGCTGCCGACAAGGCCGACATTTTTGTCACCGCAACCGGCAACTTCCACGTCATCACCCACGATCACATGGTGAAGATGAAAAACCAGGCCATCGTCTGCAACATTGGTCACTTCGACAATGAAATCGACGTCGCCGGGGTGGAAAAATACCAGTGGGAAGAAATCAAGCCGCAGGTTGATCACATCATTTTCCCCGATGGCCGCCGCATCATCATGCTGGCCAAGGGTCGTCTGGTGAACCTCGGCTGCGCGACCGGCCACCCGTCGTATGTGATGTCCTCATCGTTCGCCAACCAGACCATTGCGCAGATCGAGCTGTGGCAGGAACGCGATTCAGGCAAGTACCCCATCGGCGTGTACACCCTGCCCAAGCACCTGGACGAGAAGGTTGCGCGCCTGCAGTTGCGCACACTGAACGCACAGTTGACCGAGCTCACCGACTACCAGGCCAGCTACATCAGCGTGGACAAGAACGGCCCCTACAAGGCCGATCATTACCGTTATTGATTCCAGGGAGAACAGCGTGCGCATTTTGCTGATTTGGGTACTGAATGCCGTGGCCTTGCTGGGCGTGGCGTATTTGCTGCCCGACGTCGTCAAGGTCACGAACTTTGGCTCGGCCATGCTGGCTGCGCTGGTGATTGGCCTGCTCAATACGCTGGTGCGCCCGCTGCTGGTCTTGCTCACCTTGCCGGTCACGCTGTTGACGCTGGGCCTGTTCTATTTTGTGCTGAACGGGCTGCTGTTCTGGCTGGCGGGCAACCTGCTGTCCGGCTTTGAGGTTCACGGATTTATTGCCGCCATGCTGGGCGCCATCCTGTACAGCGTGATCGCCTGGGCGCTGTCGGCGCTCGTTCCCGGCGATAAAGGCTGAACCATGAGCCAACGTACTTTCAGCTTCGAGTTTTTTCCGCCAAAAACAGCGGAGGGCGCAGAAAAACTACGCGCCACCCGCGCGCAACTGGCGCAACTCAAACCCAAGTTTTTTTCGGTGACCTTCGGCGCGGGTGGCTCCACCCGCGACCGCACGCTCGAAACCGTGCGCGACATTCAGGCATCCGGCTCCGAAGCCGCGCCGCATCTGTCGTGCATCGGCTCCACCCAGGACAATATCCGCGAGATATTGAACGAATACAAAAGCCAGGGCATTCGCCATCTGGTCGCGTTGCGCGGCGACTTGCCGTCCGGCAGCATGGACGCCGGCGCATTCAATTACGCCAACGAGCTGGTCGCATTCATCCGCAAGGAAACCGGCGACTGGTTCGACATTGAGGTTGCTGCCTATCCCGAAGTCCATCCTCAGGCGCGTTCGTGGACAGACGACCTCGCCAATTTTCAGCGCAAGGTGAATGCCGGAGCGAATTCCGCCATCACTCAGTATTTCTTCAACGCAGACGCCTATTTCCGTTTCGTCGACGACGCCCGCGCCCTTGGCATGTCGATCCCTATCGTTCCCGGCATCATGCCCATCGGCAACTACGTACAGTTGGCGCGCTTTTCCGACGCGTGTGGCGCGGAGATTCCACGCTGGTTGCGCAAAAAGCTGGAAACCTACGGCGACGACCTGCCGTCCATTCGCGCTTTCGGACTGGATGTCATTACGGACCTGTGCGAGCGGCTGCTGGCCGGCGGTGCACCGGGTCTGCATTTCTACACCATGAATCAGGCGGGGCCGAGCACCACCATCTGGCAGCGGCTGGGCTTGTAAGCAGCGTGCAAGGGCCGATCCGCGACGTATTGCGCGGTAGCGGGGCATCAAGTTTCTCATTTTTGGGCCGTTAAATCCTCCGTTGAGCAGGCAGTCCAAGACAGGCTGACCGACGTACACCAAAACTGCCTCATGGACTTGTATGCACGCCCCTTTTTCACCAGCCTGCACCAGGATGCTGTACCTCACGCTTGCTTTGGCCGGCGCGCTGGTGACGCGTCCCGGCTTCGCCGCTACCGTGATCAAAACCGGGGGTACCGGATCGGCTGTGCAGGCCATTACCGACCTCGGCGCGGCGTTCAAACACACGCGGCCAGAGACGGATATCGTCGTTTTTCCCCAGATGGGAAGCGGCGGCGCGGTCCAGGTGCTTGGCGCAGGTGCGATTGACTTTGGCCTGACAGCCCGCCCGCTGAAGCCAGACGAACGCAATCCTTCCTTGCTCGAACTGGAAGTGGCGCGCACCCCGCTCGCCGACCATGGGTATTAGCCCATTTCAGCGGTCGACTGGATCCAAGCGCGTGCATAAACAGCCTGAGCTGGCCACTTCCAGCACTACGTGGATCGCCGGGGCGATTTCGCTCATCGTCGCCCTGCTTTTGCCCTTGGGGTATTTCGCCTTGTCCTACCAGCACGCGGTCGGGGAAATTGAAACCGAGAGCGAATTCAATGCCAGGTGGATCACCGACTTCGTCAACAGGAACCCCGAAACCTGGCGGTTTCAGGAGCATCGATTGGTCGGATTTCTGGTCGATGAGCATACGGGATCCGAATACCCCGAACGCCGCCGCATTCTCGATATCCAGGGCGAGGAACTGGCTGCCAGCCCCCCCATTCAGCTCTCGCGGCCTGTGATATCGCGGCGTGAGCCCATCATGGACAGCGGGAAAGTGGTGGCTTACTTTGAGGTCAGTCGTTCGTATCGTTCCCTGCTGCTGGAAAGCGGGCTGGTCGCCCTGCTCGGGTTTGCGCTGGCAGCCGCAGTCTTCACCGCGCTGAAAGTCATTCCGCTGCGTGCCCTGAATCGCGCCTTGGCCAATTTACGCCAGTCGGAGCAGTTGTTCAGCCAGGCATTCCATGCGAGCCCGGACCCGGTGATGATCTGTCGCGCGCACGACGGACGCATCATCAATGTCAACAAAAGCTTTATCCGCCTTACCGGGTATGAGCCGTCGGAGGTGATCGGCCATATTCACGGCGAAATGATGCTTTGGGCCGACGAGAAAGATGGGGCGTGCGCCAGGCAACAGCTGCGCCCGGAGGAGGCCGGCCACAATCTGGAAATGACCCTGGTGACCAAGAGCGGAAAACATCGGGACATGCTGGTTTCCTCCGAAATCACCGAGATCAACAACGAGGACTGCGTGCTGACGGTCGCCCGCGATGTCACCGAACAAAGGCGGACTGAGCAGCGCATGGCCCATCTCGCCAATTACGACCACTTGACGGGCTTGCCCAACCGCGCGTTGTTTCGCGATCGTCTGGCGGGCGCCATGCTGCGGGCGCAACGC
>JAABQE010000303.1 GCA_011391655.1 Hydrogenophilales bacterium | reverse complement strand
GCACTTGTCCTGGTCGATCAGCACAATGCCGTCTTCGGCGCGCTTGTACGATGCGCCGGTCGGGCACACGGTAACGCATTCCGCGTCCTCGCAGTGCATGCACGACATCGGGAAATTAACCGTTTTGTTATTCGGATATTCGTCCATTTCATAATGGCGAATCCGGTTGAACCACACGCCCGACGGTTCTGCGCCGTAGGGCTGGTAGTCGGACAGCGGGCCGATGGTGCCGGAGGCGTTCCACTCCTTGCAGGCGATGGCGCAGGCATGACAGCCCACGCATACATCGAGGTCTACAACCAATCCAAGTCTCATATTCGCTCGCTATTAAATTCTGTTGGCCACTTCAGTTTTTTTCGTGTGTGCGACGGGCGTCATAGCGCAGCACATCGGGACGCTCGTAACGGTCGCCCGGCAGCTTTTTCAGCGCATCGAACTGTGGCCACGATCCGGTCTCGCCCGGCGCCGCTTTCCATATCTTCACGCGCAGGTCGAACCACGCTGCCTGCCCAGTCACCGGGTCGGAATTGGTGACGCGGCGCTCACCGGCCTTTTCCGGCAGCAGCTCGGAAATCAGGTGGTTGAGCAAAAAGCCCTTGGTCGCCTCGGACGCATCTTCTTTCAAGCCCCACGCGCCCTTCTGCTTGCCAATCGCGTTCCAGGTCCAGACGGTGTCTTCCTGGGTGCCTTCCATGGTCTTGGCCTGGCAGCGGATTTTGCCGTTGTGCGACTCCACCCAGATCCAGTCGAAATCCTTGATACCCATTTCAGCGGCTTTGCGCGCATTCATGTACATGTAGTTCTGCGCCATCAACTGACGCAGCCACACGTTTTGCGAGTCCCACGAGTGGTACATGAACATCGGACGCTGGGTTAGCGCGAAGAAGGGGTACTCGTCCTTGTCCACGCGCTGCTGTTCCAGCGGTTCGTACCACATCGGTAGCGGGTCGAAGTATTTGACCAGCCGCTCGCGATCGACCTGGTTGTTTGGCTGCGGGCCGTCGTACAGGCCCTGCCCAGCCAGGCGGAATTTCTGCAACGGCTCGGAATAAAACTGCATGATGATCGGCTCGGCCTTGCCGACGAAACCCACGTCCGCCGCCACATCAAGGTAATCCTTGTTGGCGAAGCGCATGTATTTCTGGTTCTCCGGCCAGTGGTGGGCGAAGAAGCTCTGATTCTCGATGTACTTTTCCCACTGGTTGGGATTGGGCTCGCCTTTCAGCGACTTGGTGCCGTCCTTGCCGCGCCAGCCGGCGAGGAAGCCGATGCCGGGCGAACGCTCGTAATTGACGATGAAATCCTTGTAACCGCTGAACTTGGGCGTGCCGTCGGGCTTGGTGAAAGCAGGAAACTTCAAACGCCCTGCCAGATCGACCATGACTTCCTGCCACGGGCGCACATCGCGGTCCGGCTTGACCAACGGATAACGGATTGCATCGGCCGCCGCATCCGGCTCGGAAATCGGACGGTCGAGCAGCGAAATGGTGTCGTGGCGCTCGAGATAGGTGGTGTCCGGCAGAATCAGGTCGGCGAAATTGGTCATTTCTGAATGAAACGCGTCGATCACCACCAGGAACGGAATCTTGTATTCGCCGAAGTTTTCTTCGTCTTTTGCGCGCAGCATGTCCTGCACGTTGGCCGTGTTCATGGTCGAGTTCCACGCCATGTTGGCCATGAACAGAATCAAGGTATCGAGTGCGTAGGGATCGTGATTGGTCGCATTGGTGATGACCATGTGCATCAAGCCATGCGAGGCGATCGGCACCTCCCACGAGTAGGCCTTGTCGATGCGCAGCGGGTTGCCGAATTCGTCGATCACCAGGTCTTCGGGACGCGTCGGGAAGCCCAGCGGCGGACGCGACAACGGCGTGTTGGGCGCGTTGATGATGTCGATGTTGTTTTCCGGCAGCTGGTGCGGCGGAATCGGCTTCGGGTACGGCGCGCGGGCGCGGAAGTTGCCCGGCGAATCGAGCGCGCCCAGCAGCATCTGGATCATGTGGATCGCGCGGCAGGAGTGGAAGCCATTCGAGTGCGCTGCAATGCCACGCATCGCGTACATCGCCACCGGACGGCCCACGACCTTGTCGTGCTTGCGGCCCCACACATCGGTCCATTCGATCGGCAGTTCGACGGTTTCCTGGAACGCAACGTGCGCCATTTCCAGCGCAATGCGCTCGATCGTTTCAGCTGGCAGGCCGCATTCGAGCGCCACGTTTTCCGGTGCGTAACGTACGTCGAGATAACGCTCAACCATCATCGACATCACGGTCTTGACGCGACGGCCATCGGGCGCCACAAACTCGCCGAACAGGGCTGGCGCGATATCGCCGTCAATGCCGTTTTTAAACGCCTCCTTTTCGATATCCCAGATCAGCGGGTGATCGTTTTCATCGCGCAGGAACAGGCCATCGCCCTTTTGTCCCGGGCTTTGCACCACCAGCCAGGACGCATTGGTGTAACGCACCAGGAATTCATAGTCGAACTTTTCGTGCTTCAGCAGCACGTGCACCATCGACATGGCCAGCAAACCGTCCATGCCGGGCTTGATCGGCAGCCATTCGTCGGCGATGGCTGAATACCCCGTCCTGACGGGGTTAACCGTAACGAACTTGCCACCCTTGCGCTTGAGCTTTTCCAGACCGATCTTGATCGGGTTGGACGAGTGGTCTTCCGCCACGCCCCACATCAGGAAGTATTTTGCGTAATCCCAGTCGGGCGCGCCGAATTCCCAGAACGAGAAGCCGATCGAATAGAGGCCAGCCGCAGCCATGTTCACCGAACAGAAACCGCCGTGCGCCGACCAGTTCGGGGTGCCGAACTGCTGCGCCCACAAGCCGGTCAACGCCTGCATCTGGTCGCGTCCGGTGAAGAAACCGAGCTTGGAGGGATCGGTCGCGCGTATCTCTTCCAGGCGGTCGGTCAGCACATCAAGTGCCTGCTCCCACGAAATCGGCTCGTAAATCCCTTCGCCACGCTCGGTTCCTGGCTTCCGCATCAGCGGCTGGGTCAGCTTGGCCGTGGAATACTGCTTCATGATCCCGGCCGAGCCCTTGGCGCACAACACGCCCTGGTTGGTCGGATGATTCCGGTTGCCCTGGATGAAGCGGACCTTGTTGTCCTCCAGCGTGACCTTGATGCCGCAGCGGCAGGCGCACATATAACAAGTGGTGTACTTGATTTCCTGCGCGTCGTGATTTTCGAGTTTGATTTTGGCGTTCATACGGCCTCTAGGTTCAAAATTATCCCCGCCGGCTTCAATGAAGCCGCGCATGTCCTTGCGTGGTTGTCCATACTAGGTGACTGCTTGAGGCAACACCAGCGCATCAGCACTGATGGAGCAGGGGGGATGTCAGTATATTAAACATTCCGAATATAGCGTTATTTTGCACGGCTACCGCCCGCCATGGCAAGTAAAACGGCTGATAGCCTTATTAGGCCAACTAATTGAATTCCTTGTAATTTGTGCGGACATTTGAGGCAAACACCGCATTTTGCTACCTGGTTGTGCTACCTGCATTCACATCGGCGTGCCATTTTTGCCATGCCCGCATCAGGCGCGCTGAGCCACCCCAGCAGGAGCCAATTGCCAATGGCCAGAGCGCCCACCCTGCTTTTCCAGCAACTTGATATCGTCCATGCGCATCCCGCGATCGACCGCCTTGCACATGTCATAGATCGTCAACAAGGCGACGCTGACACCGGTTAACGCTTCCATTTCCACCCCGGTCTTGCCGACGGTTTCAGCGATCACCGTGCAGGCGATCCACGACTCCGCCACGTCGTGCTCGAACTCGACGCCCACCTTGGTCAGGGCGATGGGATGACACAGCGGGATCAATTCGGCGGTGCGTTTGGTCGCCTGAATCGCGGCGATGCGCGCGATACCCAGTACATCGCCCTTGGCCGCCTGCCCGCCCAGAATACGCGTCAGCGTATCGGGTAACATGTAGATCCTGCCACTTGCCACGGCAACGCGACGGGTATCACTCTTGCCAGCCACGTCAACCATGACCGCGCGGCCACGCTCATCAAAATGGGTAAATTCGCTCATCTTCAGGAACCTTGTCGATAACATTCGCATCGTAATCGAAATGCCGCACCTTCCCCGCACTCACTGGCCGATGCTCCGTACCCTGCTCATCCTCAGTCTTGCCATCCAGCCTGTCCTGGCCGCCGATCTGCCCGATCTGGGCGAAGTGTCACGCCAGTACTTTTCAGACCAGGAAGAGCAAGCGCTGGGGCGCGCCATCATGCGCGACGTGTATTCCGACCCGCGCTACCTGGACGACCCCGAAATCGAGAGCTACCTCAACCAGCTCGGCTACAAACTGGTCTCGGTGAGCACACGCAATCAGCGCGAATTCATCTTCTTCGTCGTCGACGACCCCACCATCAACGCGTTTGCCATGCCCGGCGGCAATATCGGCGTCCACACCGGTTTGCTGCTCACCGCACAAAACGAATCCGAATTGGCAAGCGTGGTCGGCCACGAAATCGCCCATGTCACTCAGGATCACATCGCCCGCATGGTCGCATCGCAAAACCAGAGCTACTGGCCAACCATGGCCGCACTGGCACTGGCGCTGCTGGCCGCGCGCTCCAACCCCAATGTGGCAAGTGCGGCGATTGCGTCGACTCAGGCCTATTCAGCACAAAGCCAGCTCAACTACGGACGCGACTACGAACGCGAAGCCGATCGTCTGGGATATGAGATGCTCACCCGCGCCAACTTCGACCCACGCAGCATGAGCAGCTTCTTTGGCCGCATGCAGCGCGCGAGCCGGTTCTATGACAGCAGCGCACCCGCCTATCTGCGCAGCCACCCGCTCACCAGCGAACGCATCTCCGACATGGAGGCGCGCAGCGAATCGGCGCCCTATCAGCAAATACAGGACAGCCTCGACTTTCAGCTGGTGCGCGCCCGCTTGCGTGCACGTGAAAGCAATCCGGCCGATGCCGTTCTTGCCGCCCGCAGCACCCTGCAAGAAAAGCGCTACAACAGCGAAGCCGCCGCCCGTTATGGTCTGGTCAGCGCGCTCTTGCGCGCGCGCCAGTTCCAGGAAGCTGAAGTCGAAGTGCAAAAATTGCTGTCCGGCCCCAACATGCGGCCGATGATCCAGCAACTTGCCGCCCAAACCGCGCTCGCGGCAGACAACACAACACTGGCTTTGCAGCGCTATCAGGCGGGCAGCCACGCACACCCCGACTATCGCCCGCTGCAATATGGCTACATCGCCGCTTTGCTGGCCACCGATCGTGCAGGCGAAGCTCTTGCGCGTGTCGACAAGCAACTGGCGCTTTATCCGGACGACCGTCGTTTATGGCTGCTGGCTGCGCAGACCCATGCCCGGCTTGG
>JAABQE010000302.1 GCA_011391655.1 Hydrogenophilales bacterium | reverse complement strand
CTGAATTCGGCCATTTTTGCCGGTCGACCGCAGCAAGTCACGCCGGAACTGGATGCTTTCGTTCGCGAAGCGCAGCAATTCGGAGCGCAGGGCGAGCATCTCTTCGACCCCGGCATTGGCCAACTAATCAAACTCTGGGGCTTTCAGACCGATGAATTCAAGGGCGAATTACCCGCTGAAAGTGAAATCAAGGCCTGGCTGGCCAGCAAGCCATCCATTGCCGATCTGACCATCAACGAAAACAGCATCACCAGCCGTAACCGCCAGGTCGCGCTCGACTTCGGTGGCTACCTGAAAGGCGTTGCCCTCGACCGCGCCGCCACCATCCTGCGCAGCCAGGGCATCGACAACGCGCTAATCAACATCGGCGGCAATGTCATGGCGCTGGACAGCAAGGAAGGCCGCCAGTGGAAAGTCGGCATCCAGCACCCGCGCCAGCCCGGCCCGCTGGCGACGGTCGAACTCGCTGACGGCGAAGCGATCGGCACCTCCGGCGATTACCAGCGTTTTTTTGAAGTGGCTGGCAAACGCTACCCCCACCTGCTCGACCCGCGCACCGGCTACCCGGCTGACCACACGCAGGCCGTCACCGTACTGATTCCAGCCGGCGCGCAGGCCGGTACGCGCTCCGACGCGGCCTCCAAACCGATCTTCATTGCCGGCCCCGTGGGTTGGCGCGCGATGGCGCAAAAAATGGAAATTGGCCTGGTTTTGCGGGTTGACCGCGACGGTCGGATTTTCGTCACAGAAGCCATGCGCCAGCGCGTGAAATTCATCGGTCAGGCGTCCGACCTCACCGTTATTCGCTGATTTGGCCATTTTCTACGGTCGACCGCGCCTCGCAGGAAATTTCCTTGCGGTGCAGTATTCAGAAAACCCCGTCAGATCAAGCCATGCCGCTATTGCAACCGCCGTTGGCGCCAGCGCCGCAGCGTATGCCAACGCCAAACCAGATCGACGATCCAGTAGGTTAGCAACCCGGCCAGCGTTGCCATGATCGACAAACCAACCAGCAAGGGCTTTCCGAGGGTTGTAATGCGCTGCCAAATAGATCTGTCGGACCTGTCTTCAGCCTCACCGGCACTTCCCTCAACGGCACTTGACGGCAGTATTTCAGCCGGCAACGCTGATTCGCCAGTGACCCAATTTCCCAATCGGTAAGCGGCGTAGTAAATCGGGCCGTAGGTTACCGGGTTACTGATCAGGGTGCTCACTGCTGCGGCCGGAAGATTGGCCCGGAGCACGATGGCGGCAGCTGCGCTGAGGGGGATTTGTGCCAATGGAATGAGCAGGCCAAAGAACAAGCCGAGCGCCACACCCAGGGCAACACCGCGACGTGACCAAGCCCACAACTTGGGGTGGCTCAGCCAGGGCGCCAGCCAGCGCAGCCCCGGGCTGCGCAGTAGTTTCTCGCGACTCGGCAGACGGGGATGGAAACGTGATATCCAGCTCAAGTCGGCTCACCCGAATAAATCTTCTGCAAAATACGGTCACGACCACTGTCCTTGACCTCGTACATCAGGGCATCGGCCTTGGCCAGCAATCCATCAAAATCCTGCGGTGCCACCTCATAGCTTGCCACCCCGATGCTGAAAGTCACCAGCCAATGCTGCTGGCGCATTGCTGCCAACAAACGTTGCCGGAGATTTTCGACATAGGAAGCCGCCGCTGTGGCCCCCATATTTGGCAACAACAGAGCGAACTCATCGCCACCCAAACGACCGGCAATATCAGTGGCCCGCACGTGCTGACGCATCACATCGGCCACACTAGCCAGCAGGCGGTCGCCAGTTTCATGCCCGTACTGGTCGTTAGCCTCCTTGAAACGGTCGAGATCAATAAAAACTGCGGTCAATGGTGCACCCTGACGTTGCGCCTGAGCCGCAGCGCGACGCCCAAGATCGTAAAATTCGCGACGGTTGGGCAGCGCTGTCAAAGCGTCCTGACGAGCCAGACGGGACTCGCGTTGCAAGACACGGCGCAGGCTACCAACCAGGCTCGCGCCAAAATAAAAAATGGCCAGGCGGACGATGCCGTTGAAGAAGAAGGGGAGCGAATCGCTGATTTCTCCCGCCAGCAGGTAGTCAGCAGCAATCCAGATGCTTACGGCGAGAAATGCCATCGTCTGGCCGGCCCGGGCACCGAGCAGCCAACTCGCCAACAAAACGGGGAAAATAAAAAACAGGTGAAATTCAAAAGCCAGCCCGGTCAGAATATGCAGGTAGGCCACCAGCAGCACAAACCCCAGCAAAACGCCAAACAGCATGACCTGGACCCTACGACCCCCAGGCTGCCAAAGCAGTCGCTCATGCGACCTCATGGCATCACGCCCAAGTATTCCCGCTGCGCAATCAGTTGTGCCCAGGCCAGCGGGCCAAAGCCGCTATCAGCAAATATCCCGGCGGCCAGGGTGACAACGGCCGTCAGCAGTGGCGGCAGCAGCAGGAGCCACGCGGTTTCTCGCCAACCGCGAGCGGGAATCTGCTCGGCCGGCCAGGCAAGCGGCACTTTGCGCGCCCAGGCGCGCCACAAAATGGGGAGAAAATAGGCGGCATTGAGCAAGCTTGAGGTCCAGAGCACCCAGATCGCCCATTCCATGCCCGCCGCTTGGGCGCCATCCGTCAGCCAGGCCTTGCTGACCGCGCCAACCGTTAGCGGCGCGCCCATCATGCCAAGGGCGGCGACTGAAAAAGCCAGTGTCGTCAGCGGCATCCGCCGACCGGCCCCATCCATTTCGCTCACCTTGTGGATGCCCAGCGTTTCGGCATAATTTCCGGCGCAGAAAAACAGGGTGATTTTCATGATGCCTTGATGCACCAGATGAACCAGGCCGCCAACCGTGCCGATCGGGCCAAACAGGGCGACACCCAGCACGATGTAGGAAACCTGGCTGATCGTCGAATAAGCCAGACGTTTTTTCAGATCATCCTGAAACAGCGCCCGCAATGAGCCCCAGATGATAGTGACGGAAGCGATCAGCGCCAGTGGGATCAACAAGTGAAGCGACTGGGCGAATTCGATGCCGTAGACTTCGTAAACTATCCGGACGATGCCAAAAGCCCCGGCCTTGACCACCGCCACCGCATGCAGCAGGGCCGAAACGGGCGCCGGGGCGACCATCGCCTTGGGCAGCCAGCCATGCAGCGGCACAATCGCAGCCTTGACGCCGACGCCGGCGATCAGCAGCAAAAAGATGATCTGCAGTTGGCCAGCGTATTCCGCCCCAAGGGTGGCGGCAATGCCACCATGAGCGAACTCGGTATGACCGATCAGGTAATTCAGCCAGACGATCCCGGCGAGCAGCAGCGTGCCCCCACCCAGCGTGTAGGCGAGGTAAATGGTGCCGCCCTTCATTGCCTTGTCGGTGCCGCGATGAACAACGAGTGGAAAGGTGGACAGCGTCAGCAACTCGTAGAAGATGAAAAAGGTGAATAGATTGCCGGCCATGGCTATGCCCATGGTGGTCGTGACACACAGACTGAAGAAACCGAAGAAACGGCTGCGGTGCGGTGCGCCTTCGAGGTAGCCAATGGCGTAAAACGTGGTCACTAGCCAGAGCACCGCCGAGAGAGTCATGAATAAAAGACCCAGCGAATCAACTTTGAGCGCGATATCGAGTCCGGGCAGAACGGCGAAGCGCACGCCGTAGGTCTCGCCAGCCTGGACCCCGGCGAGCAAGATGCCAACCAGGACAATCTTGGTCACGGCGGCGAAGATGTTGAGCGTCGTGCGGGTTCCAACCCAGGCTTCCGGCAGGGTGAAAATAATCAGGCCGGGCAGCAGCGAGGAGGCGAGCACGGCGAGCGGCAGCAATTCGTTGAGCGTCATGGAGGCCCCCCGATGGCGAGCAGTTGCATCAGCTCGATGCCGCGTAGCCCGAGCAGTACGCTGGCCGCGCCGAGGGCAAAAGCTGTCCATTCCAGGGTGCGGGGCACCGGGACAAAATCAGCCGCGGCCGGGGCGAGTAGAAAAGCCTGACGAAGCACGCGAAAAACATAGACGGCGGCGAGCAGGCCACCGCTTAAAACCACCACCACAATTCCCCAATAGCCTTGCTTCAGGGCAGCCTCGATCAACAACCACTTGGCGAGAAAACCAGCCGATGGCGGCAGCCCCATCAGCGTGACACCCGCCAGGGCAAAGGCAAACAGTGTCACCGGCAACCTTTCGGCGACGCCAGCCAAGGCGTCGACCGTGTCTTTGCCGGTGGCCTTGATCAGCACCCCGGCTGCGGTGAACATTGCTGCCTTGGCCAGGCCATGGGCAAAGACCTGCATGACGCCGGCTTGCAAAGCCCCCTGCCCGCTGAACAGGGGAAAAATCAGGAACAGGTAACCGAGCTGGGCAACGGTCGAATAGGCGATCAGCATTTTGATGCGTTTCGCCCGGATGGCCATCAGCGAACCCCATACTATGGCTGCCGTGCCCAGCAGCGCCGGTAGCCAGACGAGCGCCTCGGCAAGCGGTGCAAACGGCCCGAGCCAGAGGCGCAGGATCAAGTAAAACGAAGCTTTGACGACGAGGGCCGAGAGCAAGGCCGAGACCGGCGCCGGGGCCCCGCCGTGGGCGGGCGGCAGCCAGAAATGGAAGGGAAACAATGCCGTCTTGAGCATCAGGCCCAGCAGCATCAAGGCACCAGCTATTTTGACCAGATTGGGCGCATCGGCCGTCAGCAAGGGAGTCAGGCTGCTGATCGAGACCGTGCCGTAGGTGCCATAGATCAACGCGACGCCGAGCAGGTAGGCGCCGGAGCCGAGCAATGTGGCAAAAAGATAGCGCAGCGCCGCCGCCACCTGTTTGGCCCCGCCGCCGGCCGCAACCAGCCCGACCGCCGCCAGCCCGACCAGTTCGAGGGTGACGTAGATATTGAACAGGTCGGCCGAGAGGAACAGCGCGTTCAGGCCGGCAATGAGGAAACCGGTGATCGGCCAGAAATAGCGGGCCTCGGTCGAGTTCGGGCTGAAATAGGCACGGGCATAGATCGCCAGCGGCAAGGCGACGAGCTGGGTCAGCAACAACATGGCTACAGCCAGGCCATCGGCTGCAAGGTCGATCCCCAATGGCGCCTGCCAACCGCCTACGGCATGCGTCCGGGCACCGCTGGCGAGCAATTCGCCGGCCAGTTGCAGGGCCAGCAGCAGTTGCACGGCGAGCCCGACAATGGCCGGCCGCGCGCCACGATTTGGCCCAAGCAGGAAAGCCAGGCTAGCCCAAAGCAGCGGCAGCAGAATGAGCCAGACGAGCGGGTCAAGAAACGGCTTAAGCATCGTTCTCGCTCACGGGCAACGTCACTTCGCCGGTCAACGCATGCAACCGGCGAAGCAGAGCAAGAGCGAGCGCGGTGGCGGCAACGGCAACGACAATGCCGGTCAGCACCATCGCCTGCGGC
>JAABQE010000301.1 GCA_011391655.1 Hydrogenophilales bacterium | reverse complement strand
CGAGCGTGGCCAGATGCGCGTTCAACAAATCGAAATGCAAGGCTTCTTCGTCCGCCACCCGCAGCCAGTCAGCGTAGTACGCGGGCGGCATGCCGGCAAAGCGATGCGCGGCATCGAGCGCCAGATTGATCGCGTTGAACTCGATATGCGCCAGCGCATGAATCAGCGCGGCGCGGCCGACCACGGTGTCGGCACGGCGGCGCGGCACCTGCTGCGGCGGTATCAATTCGGGTCGGTCGGGTTGCCCGGGGTGATCGATGGGCGAGCGTTCAGCATCCGTATCAGCAGCGACACGCCCAGCCAGCCAATCTGCCTGCAAGGCATGCACGCAGGCCACCTTGTCGGCTGGCTGACGCACGCGCAGGCAGTCAGCCAGCCGCTGCGACAGGTTCATCAGCGCCGGTCCACCCAGCGCACCCCCATCAGGGCAATTGCCAAAAAAATCAGCAGCGGCATACTCGCCACCGCCATAGCTGGCCAGTCGTTCAGCAAACCGAGGTGGCCAAACAGCCGGCTCAGCAAGTGGAAGCCCAATCCGGCCAGAATCCCCATGAATATCTTGCTGCTGGTGCCGCCCGAACGCGGCCCCTGGATGGCAAACGGCATCACGATCAACATCATGATCGGGATCACAAACGGGCTGATGAATTTCGTCCACAGCGCGAGTTCGTAGCGCGTGGCTTTCTGGCCGTTTGCCTTCAGGTGCGCGACATAGCGCCAGAGGGTGCGCGCCGACATTTTTTCCGGCGCAATCAACAGAACGCTGAGGATGTCGGGCGTCAGCACCGACTGCCATTCCTGCTGTGCGTAACGGCTGGCATGGATGCCATCGGTACTGAAGCGCGTTTCCACCACCGTTTGCAGATTCCAGGTCTGGCCGCCGCGCCAGTTCGCCTGCTCGGCGACACGGGTCCAGCCCAGGCGGCCGTCGGCCTCGAATCCGTAAATTTCGATGCCACGCAACGTGCTGTCCGGCATCACCTCGCGCACGTTGATAAAGTGGCTGCCGTCCTTCACCCACAAGCCCGAGCGAAACTGCTGCGCCACCACCGAATGCGTCGCCAACAGCTTGTAACGCTGCGCCGCCTGTTCCGACCACGGCGCAACAAACTCACCCAGCAACAGCACCAGCAACGACAACATCACCCCGATCACACTGAAATAGCCCGCTACCCGCCAAGTGGACAACCCCGACACGCGCATCACCGCATATTCCGAATTGCCCACCAGCTTAGACAATGCGAACAAGGTGCCAATCAGCGCCGCCACCGGCATGATTTCATACAGATGCCCGGGAACATTCAACAGCACCACCACGGCCGCCTGCACCAGGCCATAACTGTGCCGCCCCAGGCTAGCGAGTTCTTCAATCACATCAAAAAAGACAAACAGCAGCAGTAGACCCAGCAGCACAAATGCCGACGCGGCCAACACCTGGCTTGCCAAATAGCGCGCAAGCAACTTCATGGGCGCCACCGGCGCGGCAGATGCTGCCGCGCCCGCAGGTAAAACAGTGCGGCCACGGCGAGCATCATCACCAGATGCGAGGCCAGCATTCCCACCCAGGGATTAAGCCGGTCCTGCGCCACCCACGCTTGCGATAGCGACAACAGGTTGTTGTATATGAAATACAGCAGCAGTGCGATCACCAGTCCGTACGAACGGCGCGCACGCGTATTGACGTAGCTGATCGGGATCGCCATCACCGCGAGCACCAGCGCGGAAAACGGCACCCCAAACCGCCACAGCAGTTCGGCACGGGCGGGTGGTGACGCATCAGCAATCAGGTCGTTCAGCGGCGTCTGCCGGATGCCGGTTTCGGCGGCGCTCACCGCAACCGGATCGAGCCGCATCCAGTAACGCTCAAACTGGACGATGCGGTAATCGAGTTGGCCAGGTGTGCCTTCATAACGCCGCCCATTCTTGAACACCAGATAGCGCGAACCATCGAAAAGTTCGGTGTGGTAGCCCTCGCGGGCAACCACCAAACCCAACTGGCCATCGATACGCGACTGCATAAACACATTGCGTACGATGCCGGTCAATGGATTGAGCGACTCAACATAATAGACGCGCTCGCCCGCGCTGGACTCGGCAAACAGCCCGGGGGCGATCAGCGTGCTTTCGCTGCGGCTGAGCAAATCCTGGCGGTATTCGGCTTTTTTCGTTTGCACCCAGGGATTCAGCAACAGGGTCAGCAACAGGATGACCAGTGAAAACGGCACCGCAAAGGCAAGCACCGGCCGCATCCATTGCGTGAGCGACAAGCCGGCACTGAGCCAGATGACCATCTCGCTATCGCGCCACATGCGCGACAGGGGCAGCAACACCCCGGCAAACAAGGCAATCGACATCAAAACCGGCAGGAAATACAGCAGCGAAAAACCGAGGAAAGTGAACACCGCCTCGTTGGCCAGTTCACCCCGTGCGACATCGCCCAGCAGGCGGATAAACAGAATCACCAGGGCAATCGCCATCAGCACCGTCAGCACGGCGCCAGTGGTCAGAGCCAGCTCGCGCGTTAGCGCACGGCGATAAAGCATGAAAATATCCGGGAATCGTTCGCGTCACGAACGGGGTTTTGACATTCCGTCACGCCTGCGCCAATAATCGCGCCAGTGTTAATCGCCGCTTGGCCGACAAACTGTATTTTTTTGGGCACAGACATGGAAAACAAGGAAATCGAACTTGAATTTAGCATAAAAAGCGGTGCGCCCGAAAAGCAGCGCTGCGCCTGCGTGGTGGTCGGCGTGTTCGACACCCGCAAGCTGTCTGCCCCGGCGGTCGACATCGACCGCGCCAGTGATGGCTATCTGGCAGAAATCCTGCGTGGTGGCGACATGGACGGCAAAGCCGGCAGCACGTTGCTGCTGCACAAGGTACCCAACGTCCTGGCCGAACGCGTCCTGCTGGTGGGCCTGGGCAAGGAACGGGATTTCCACGAAAAGGCCTATCGCGACGCCATCGCCTGCGCGGTCAAAACCCTGCGCGACACCGGCTCGACGGAAGCAGCCATCACGCTCTCCGAAATCCCGGTCAAGAAACGCGACACCGCCTGGAACATCGAGCAAGCCGTCATCTGCACGCACGACACGCTGTATCGCTTCGACCATCTGAAAAGCAAACCGAACGAAGTACGCCGCCCTCTCAAGCGCGTGATTTTTTCGGTGTCGCGGCGCGGAGAATTGAAGCTTGGCGATGCCGGGCTGGTACGCGGCCAGGCCATTGCGCACGGCATCAATCTGGCCAAGAACCTGGGCAACACGCCGTCCAATATCTGCACCCCCGAGTATCTGGCCGGCGAAGCGAAGAAAGTCGCCAAAGCGCATGGCTTCGGTTGCGAAATCCTCGACTATGCAGCCTGCGACAAACTGGGCATGGGCTCTTTCCTGTCGGTCGGCAAAGGCAGCGACAAGCCGCCGCGCTTCATTGTGTTGAAGCATGAAGGCGGTTCCAAAAATGACAAGCCGGTGGTGCTGGTTGGCAAAGCCGTCACCTTTGACGCCGGCGGCATTTCGCTCAAACCGCCGGCCGAAATGGACGAAATGAACTACGACATGAGTGGCGGCGGTGCCGTCATCGGTGCATTCCGCGCCATCGGCGAACTTGGCCTCAAGCTCAATGTCATCGGCCTGATTCCCGCGTGTGAAAACATGCCCGATGCCAAAGCCAACAAGCCTGGCGACATCGTGACCTCGATGTCCGGCCAGACCATCGAAATCCTCAACACCGACGCCGAAGGCCGCCTGATCCTGTGTGATGCGCTGACCTACGCCGAACGTTTCGAGCCCGAAGCGGTAATCGATCTGGCCACGCTCACCGGTGCCTGCGTCATCGCGCTCGGCGCGCATCCCAGCGCGCTTTATAGCAACCACGATCCTCTGGCGCGCGAAATCGAGCACGCTGCCGACCACGCCTGGGATCGCGTCTGGCGCATGCCCTTGTGGGACGACTATCAGGATCAGCTCAAAAGCAGCCTCGCCGACATGGCCAATATCGGCGGCCGCCCCGGCGGCTCGATTACCGCAGCCTGCTTCCTGTGGAAATTCGCCAAGAAATACCATTGGGCGCACCTCGACATCGCCGGCACGGCCTGGAAAGGCGGCCGTGAAAAAGGCTCGACCGGGCGTCCGGTGTCGCTGCTGGTGCACTGGCTGCTTAATCGCGCGGCGCGGCCCTGAATAAGAACAGTGACCGAAATCACGTTCTACACGTTTGCCGACAACCCGCTCGACGTCGCCCGCCGCGTCGCCGCCAAGGCTCACGGTCAAGGCAAACAGGTGATGATTTATGCACCCGATCCGGCGGTGGCCGACGCCATCGACCAACTGTTATGGACCACGCCTGCGCCCGGTTTTGTCCCACATTGTCGCGACAGCGACGCGCTGGCAAGCGAGACGCCGGTGCTGATCGGTGCCAACGCCGATGCGCTGGGTACGGCTGACGTCATGATCAACCTGCACACCGAGCAACCCGCCGCATTTGCCCGCTTCGAACGACTGGTCGAAATCATCGGCCAGGACGAGGCCGGGCGCGAACAGGGGCGGGCGCGTTATCGTTTTTATCAGGCGCGCGGCTATGCCCTTAACACGCACGACCTGCGTCAAACCGGATAACACCAGCCCATGAGTGACAGCCCGCTCCTGAGCAAAATGGATGCGCTGCTTAAAAAGCATCGCGGCGGCAGTGAGGACGACAGCATCAGCGATTCGCCCCCCGCGCTCCTTGCCGAGCCAGGCGCACCGCCCGGTGCCTGGCTACCGGTGTTAACCGACCTGATCGAGCGCGGCACGCCACCCGTTGCCGCCCATACCAGCGCTGCGCCAGCCCCCCAGCCCGTTGCAGCGGACACGCCCGCCGCTGAAGTCTTCCCCGCCGTTGAGGTGAACGACACGCTGACCGAACAATTGATGAGCGAACTGGCGCCCCGCCTGTCCGAAGTCATGGAAAAGCAGGTCTCCGCCGAGTTACGCAAGAGCCTCGACCAGACCGTTGCCAGCCTGCTCAGCCAGCTGGATGTCAGCGTGCGCGAAATCGTGCGTGAGGCGGTGGCCGAAAAACTCAAACCGCCGCGCGATCCTTCGAGCTGAAAATGCGTCTACCGTGACGCTTTTTGGGACCTGCCCCTGTTTTTTGGGACGTGTCCCAAGCTTTTTTGGGACGTGTCCCAGGCTTTTTTGGGATAATGGCGGTTTTGCGCGCACGCCATGGAACTCGCCAAATCGTTTGAACCAGCCGACATCGAAAAACGCTGGTATGCCCACTGGGAAAGCGCCGGCTATTTCAAGGCAGGCAATGCGCCCGCCGCCCCCGCCTACTGCATCATGCTGCCGCCGCCGAACGTTACCGGCACGCTGCACATGGGTCACGCTTTTCAGCACACGCTGATGGATGCGCTCACCCGCTACCACCGCATGTCAGGCGATAACACGCTGT
>JAABQE010000300.1 GCA_011391655.1 Hydrogenophilales bacterium | reverse complement strand
GACCCAGCCGGCTGTGACTTTTCAGGTCAAACAGCTGGAAGAGCATTTCAATACCCGCCTGTTCGAACGGAGCCACGGCAAAATATCGCTTACGCCGGTAGGCGAGCTGGTGCTGGGCTACTCTGAGCGTATTCTGGCTTTGAGTGGCGAGATGGAAGCGCGGGTGGGAGAGTTGACCGGGCAGGTAACCGGCCCGCTGATGATCGGCGCGTCGACCACCATTGCCGAATATCAATTGCCGCGCATTCTGGGTGAGTTCAAGGCGCGCTTCCCGCAGGTGCAGGCACGTTTGACCGTTGCCAACTCGGAAACCATTGCCGCCAAAGTGGCCGACCATTCGCTCGACGTGGGCTTGATCGAGGCGCCGTCGCACGACCCCAATCTGACGACGCTGGCCTGTTGTGAAGACGAACTGGTGATGATCTGCGCGCCAACCCATGCGCTGGCTGCCCATACGAGCGTGAGCGCGCGCGACATTGCCGATCAGCCTTATGTGTCGCGTGAGCATGGTTCAGGCACGCGCGAGGTGGTGGATGAGTTCTTCAAGGACCATGGCGTCAACCCAGACGATCTGCACATCGAAATGGAGCTTGGCAGCCGCGAAGCGATCAAGGGTGCGGTCGAGGCCAATCTGGGCGTGGCCATCATGTCGGCGTCCACGGTTGCCAAGGAACTTCAGCTCGGCACCCTGGTTGCGGTACAGCTCAGCCCACGGCTGACGCGTGAGTTGTCGATGGTGTACGCGCCCAGGAAATTCCGCAGCAAGCTGCTCGATGCTTTTATCAGCTTTGTTGAACTCAAGTTTCAGCAATGCGGGTTGGAGGCGTCTCCCATCAAGCGTGCGACCAAAGGGCGCGCACGCTGATGCGTGACAGCAAGCGTTTAGCCACGATTTTTCGGTCGCTGTCCGAGCCGAGGCAGCAGGCCTTGTTTGAATACGCCGAGTTTTTGGCGAGCAAGGAAGGGGCCGACGTGGCTGCGGCGCCGCCCACCGAGCCGCTGGATATTCCGCGTCCTGAGCATGAAAACGTGGTGAAGGCGATTCAGCGGTTGACGCAGACGTATCCGATGCTGGAGCGTAACAAGATTTTTCACGAAGCGTCGGCGCAGATGACCCGGCACCTGATACATGGTGTGCCGGCTATCGAAGCGGTTGACGAACTCGAACGGATTTTTGCGCGGCAGTATCAGGAACATCGTGATGCGCTGGCAGCATCACAAGCGCCGTCCGATCCCGATCCAGATTAAGGGCGAGAGCCCGTTTACATTCACCCGATCACATCAAGCGGCGGGCAGAGTGGTTCAGCGTTGGCGGCGAACGCGAACGATGAGGTCGATGCCCTCAGTCACCATGCCGTCCGGTAGCGGCGGCAAACCCGAAATGCGTACCGATCCGGCATCGATGTCGGACAGCTTGCCGCTATCGACTTCGTATAGATGGTGGTGTGTGCTGGTGTTGGGGTCGTAGAACACCTTGCTGGGGTCGACGATGACTTCGCGTATCAGGCCTTTGTCCAGAAACAGCTTGAGCGTGTTGTAGACCGTGGCCTTGGACGTTTCCGAGTGACTGGTGTTAACAAATGCCATTACCTGATCGGCCGAGAGATGTTCCTGACGCGAAAACAAGGCATGCGCAATCTCGATCCGTTGATGGGTCGGATTGATCTCGTGGCTACGTAAAAGCCCTGCCATGTTGTCGCGCGTGTAATGCATGTGCGCAATGATAATTCGCAATCTGGACTTTGTCTAATTTCCGGAATAAGTATGACTATCATCTGGGAACGCCATGCCGGGCGGGGCAACACGCCAAAAACCGGTACAATCGAGCCCGTATTTTTGGATGAATTTTTGGAAACGGAATCCCGTGGTTACGCTCACCCGACTCGATAGCACGCAGCCTGATTTTCAGGCGCGTCTGACCCAGTTGTTGCAATTTGATGATGCCGCCGATGCCGCCATCGAGCAGACGGTGGCCGGGATACTGCATGACGTGAAAACGCGCGGCGACGCTGCCGTGCTCGAATACACCGAGCGTTTTGATCGCCTGTCCGCGACCTCGCTTGCCAGTCTGGAACTGAGTCCGGCGCAGTTGCAGCATGCGCTCGAACATTTGCCCGCCGACACCCGTCAGGCGCTGGAAGCCGCAGCCGAGCGCGTCCGTCGCTATCACGAGAAGCAAACCCAGGCCTCGTGGACCTATACCGAAGACGATGGCACGGTCTTGGGGCAGAAAATTACTCCGCTGGACCGGGTTGGCCTGTATGTGCCGGGCGGCAAGGCGGCGTATCCGTCGTCGG
Organism: Hydrogenophilales bacterium; assembly: GCA_011391655.1. The sequence goes on along the minus strand of JAABQE010000300.1, from coordinate 13,944 downwards.
TGCTGATGAACGCGATCCCGGCCAAGGTGGCGGGCGTGGGCGAACTCATCATGGTGGTGCCAACGCCAGGCGGTGAACACAATCAGTTGGTGCTGGCTGCTGCCGCGATTGCCGGGGTGGATCGCGTGTTCACCATCGGCGGCGCGCAGGCAGTAGCAGCGCTGGCGTATGGCACTGCAACCGTGCCACAGGTCGATAAAATTGTCGGCCCCGGCAATGCCTACGTCGCAGCCGCCAAGCGCCGTGTATTCGGCACCGTCGGCATCGACATGATCGCGGGGCCGTCCGAAATCCTGGTGATTGCCGACGGCAACACGCCGCCGGAATGGGTGGCGATGGATTTGTTCTCGCAGGCCGAACACGATGAAATGGCGCAGTCGATTTTGCTGTCGCCCGACGCGGCTTATCTCGATGCGGTTGCAGCGGCGATCGACAAGCTGATTGAAGAGATGCCGCGCAGCGAAGTGATCCGCACCTCGTTGACCAATCGCGGCGCGCTGATCAAGACGCGCGATCTGGCCGACGCGGCTGCGATCTCGAACAGCGTTGCGCCCGAACACCTGGAGTTGTCGATTGCCGATCCCGACGCGCTATTGCCGCTGCTGAAGCATGCTGGGGCGATTTTCATGGGCAAAAATACGTGCGAAGCGCTCGGCGATTATTGCGCCGGGCCGAATCACGTGCTGCCGACTTCGCGCACCGCTCGCTTCTCCTCGCCGCTGGGAGTCTACGACTTCCAGAAGCGCAGCAGTCTGATCCATGTGTCACAAGCCGGTGCGCAGACACTGGGACAGATCGCCGCCACGCTCGCATATGGCGAAGGCTTGCAGGCGCATGCGCGCTCTGCTGAATATCGCCTGATTCACAAATGAATTCGCTGCCGCAATGAGCCAGTATTGGAGCGCCGTGGTGCACGGCCTGACGCCCTATGTGCCAGGCGAGCAGCCGAAGCTGGCCAATCTGGTCAAGCTCAACACCAACGAGAATCCCTACGGCCCCAGCCCGCGCGTGCTCGACGCGGTGCGTGCCGAGACGGCCGATACGCTGCGCCTGTATCCCGATCCCAATTCCGACCGCCTGCGCGCGGGCATCGCCGCCTATCACGGCGTGAATGCCGATCAGGTGTTCGTCGGCAATGGCTCGGACGAAGTGCTGGCGCATGCCTTCATGGCGTTGTTGAAGCAGGATTTGCCGATCCTGTTTCCTGACATCAGCTACAGCTTTTATCCGGTGTATTGCGGCCTGTATGAAATCGCCTTCCGGATGATTCCGCTGACGGATTCGTTCGAGATCAAGGTCGATGATTACCTGACGCCCAACGGTGGGGTGATTTTCCCCAACCCCAATGCACCGACCGGGCGCGTGTTGGCATTAAGCGAAATTGAGCGTCTGCTGGCGGGCAATGCGGACTCAGTGGTGGTGATCGATGAGGCGTATATCGATTTCGGCGGTGAATCGGCGGTGAGCCTGGTGGCACGCTACCCGCAACTGCTGGTGACCCGCACGCTGTCCAAGTCGCATGCCTTGGCCGGTCTGCGTGTGGGCTACGCCATCGGCCAGCCGCATTTGATCGAGGCGCTCAACCGCGTCAAGGACAGCTTTAACTCCTATCCGCTCGACCGCCTGGCGCAGGCGGGTGCGCTGGCGTCGCTGCAGGATCACGCGTATTTCGAGGCGTTGTGCGCCAAGGTGGTGGCGACCCGTACCCGTCTGGTGGCCGCGATGGCCGAAATGGGGTTCGAAGTGCTGCCGTCAGCGGCCAATTTCATCTTCGCCCGTCACCCCGCGCACGATGGGGCCGAACTGGCCGCGAGCCTGCGTGAGCGCAGCATCATCGTGCGTCATTTCAAAAACCCGGTCCGTATTGCGCCGTTTTTGCGCATCACCGTGGGCACCGATGTGCAATGCGATGCGTTACTCGCCGCATTGAAAGCACTGTGCTGAAAACGATAGCGGCCTGCTAGAATCCTTTTACAGCTTTATTTCCCTACGCCATGCGCACCGCCACCGTTACCCGTAACACCCTGGAAACCCAGATTACCGTCAGCCTCAATCTCGACGGCACTGGCGTCGCCACGCTCGCGACCGGCGTCCCCTTTCTCGATCACATGCTGGATCAGATTGCACGTCATGGCCTGATCGATCTGGATATTCAGGCCAAGGGCGATCTGCATATCGACGCCCACCACACGGTGGAAGACGCCGGGATTACCTTCGGTCAGGCCTTTGCGCAGGCGCTCGGCGACAAAAAAGGCATCCGCCGCTATGGCCACGCGTATGTGCCGCTCGACGAGGCCTTGTCGCGTGTGGTGATCGACCTGTCGGGTCGTCCGGGAATCGAATACCACGTTGACTACACGCGGGCGCGCATCGGCGATTTCGATGTCGATCTGTTCCTCGAATTCTTCCGCGGCTTCATCAACCATGCGGGCGTTACGCTGCATATCGACAATCTGCGCGGCATCAACGCGCACCATCAGGCCGAGACGATTTTCAAGGCATTTGGCCGCGCGCTGCGCATGGCGGTCGAGCCCGACGTCCGCATGGGCGATGTGATGCCGTCAACAAAGGGCGTTCTATGACGTGCGAAAAAAAGGCTGCGCAGTGAGCGTGGATATCGCCGTCATCGACTACGGCATGGGCAATCTGCGGTCGGTGTCCAAGGCGATCGAGCACGTTGCCCCGGCCATGTCGGTCGTGGTGACCTCCGACCCTGCCGTGATCGCCGAAGCGGGACGTGTGGTGTTTCCCGGACAGGGCGCTGCGCCAGACTGCATGCGTGAAATTGATGCGCGTGGCCTGCGTCAGGTGATTATCGACGCTGCCCATAGCAAACCGTTTCTGGGCATCTGCATGGGCATGCAGGTGCTGTTCGAACACAGCGAGGAAGGCGATACCGCGTGTCTGGGCATCCTGCCCGGCACGGTGCAGCGCTTTCCGGCTGAGGCGATGGTGGATGCCGCGGGCAACAAGCTCAAGGTGCCGCACATGGGCTGGAACAATGTCCATCAGGCGGGACCGCATCCGCTGTGGGTGGGGATCGAAGAAGGTGAACGCTTTTATTTCGTTCACAGCTACTTCGTTCAGCCAACCGCACCCGATGTGATTGCCGGTTTTTCGCATTACCCGTTTCCGTTTACCTGTGCTGTTGCAACGGGCAATATCTTTGCCGTTCAGTTTCATCCGGAAAAAAGCCAGAACGCCGGGTTGATGCTGCTGGGTAACTTTGTCACCTGGAATCCGGGTGGAGCCGAAGCCGCCTGCGATATGTCGGGCGCGGCCTGCGCCTGATTCCGGGTTTTACTTTTCTTCCAACTTTTCTTTTGTACGACCATGCTGATTATTCCTGCGATCGATCTTAAAGACGGCCATTGCGTACGCCTCGAACAGGGCGAAATGAACTCGGCCACCGTGTTTTCGGAGGACCCTGCCGCGACCGCACTCCACTGGAAAGCGCTGGGTGCGCGCCGCCTGCATCTGGTTGATCTCAACGGCGCGTTTGCCGGCAAACCGATCAACGACGCAGCGATCCGCTCCATCGTTGATGCGGTGGGCGACGACATGCCGGTGCAGCTGGGCGGGGGCATCCGCGACCTCGCCACCATCGAACGCTACCTCGACGACGGCGTGCGTTATGTCATCATCGGCACCGCCGCAGTGAAAAACCCCGGCTTTCTGCACGAAGCCTGCGATGCCTTCCCCGGCCATGTGATGGTCGGACTCGATGCAAAAGACGGCAAGATCGCGGTCGAGGGCTGGTCCAAGATCACCGGTCACGATGTCATCGATCTGGCCAAGCGTTTTGAAGGCTATGGTGTCGAAGCCATTATTTATACCGACATCGGCCGTGACGGCATGTTGAACGGCGTGAATATCGAGGCCACCCAAAAACTGGCGCAGGCGCTGTCGATCCCGGTGATTGCCAGTGGCGGCATTACCAACCTCGATGATGTGAGAGCGCTCTCAACCGTTGCCAAGGATGGCATCATCGGCGCGATCACCGGTCGTGCGATTTATCAGGGCACACTCGATTTTGTTGCTGCGCAAAAACTGGCCGACGAGTTGGCTGGCGGCGTCTTCGGCGTTTGATTCGACAGGTCGGCCATGCTCGCGAAACGCATCATTCCCTGTCTTGACGTGACCAATGGCCGGGTGGTCAAGGGCGTCAATTTCGTCGAGCTGAAGGATGCGGGCGACCCGGTTGAAATCGCACGCCGCTACAACGAGGCCGGTGCCGACGAACTCACTTTCCTGGACATCACCGCGTCCAGCGACAATCGTGATCTGATTCTGCACATCATCGAAGCGGTTGCGTCTGAAGTGTTCATTCCGTTAACGGTAGGCGGTGGCGTGCGTGCGGTAGCTGACGTGCAGCGCCTGTTGAACGCGGGCGCCGACAAGGTCGGCATCAATACGTCTGCTGTCATCAACCCACAACTGGTGAAGGATGCGGCTGACCGTTACGGCAGTCAGTGCATCGTGGTGGCGATCGATTCCAAACGCGTGGGCGACCATTGGGAAGTTTTTACCCATGGCGGTCGCACGGCCACCGGGCTTGACGCGGTCGAATGGGCGAAAAAAATGGCCAGCCTCGGCGCGGGCGAATTGTTGCTCACCTCGATGGATCGCGACGGCACCAAGAGCGGTTTCGATCTCGAACTGACCCGCGCGATTTCCGACGCGGTCGATATTCCCATCATCGCCAGCGGCGGCGTCGGCAATTTGCAGCATCTGGTCGATGGCGTGCTTGAAGGCCATGCCGATGCGGTGCTGGCAGCGAGCATTTTCCACTTCGGCGAATACGGCGTGGACGAAGCCAAGCGCTATATGAAGCAGCATGGTATCGAGGTGCGGCTGTGAGCGACTGGCTCGATACGGTGAAATGGGATGCGCAGGGCTTGGTGCCTGCCATCGCCCAGGATGCGGCAAGCAATGAAATCCTGATGGTGGCATGGATGAACCGCGAGGCGCTGGAGGAAACGGCGCGTACCCTGCGCGGCGTCTACTGGTCGCGCTCGCGCAATCGCTTGTGGCGCAAGGGCGAGGAATCGGGTCACGTGCAGAACGTCAGCGAAATCCGCCTGGATTGCGACAACGATGTGGTGCTGTTGAAAATTGAACAATTGGGCGGGATCGCCTGTCACACTGGACGCCGCTCGTGTTTTTTCCAGAAGCTTGAGAGCGGCCATTGGGTGACGACCACGCCGGTGCTGAAAAACCCAGACGAGATCTATCGCAAATGAGCGACATTCTGGATCGCCTTGCTGAAACACTGGAAGCGCGCAAAACGGCAGCGCCTGATAGCTCTTATGTTGCTAAGCTGTATGCCAAGGGCACCGATGCCATTCTGAAAAAGATTGGCGAGGAAGCGACCGAGACGGTGATGGCGGCGAAAGACGACCAGCCCGAAAAGATCATCTACGAAGTCGCCGATTTGTGGTTTCATACCCTGGTATTGCTGGCGCACAAGGGGCTGAAACCTGCTGATGTGCTGAATGAACTGGCGCGGCGCGAGGGCTTGTCTGGTCTGGTGGAAAAGGCGAATCGACATGAGTGACTGTATCTTCTGCAAAATCGTCGCGGGCGTGTTGCCATGCGGCAAGGTGTATGAAGACGACGAGTTGATCGCGTTTCACGATATTCACCCGTTTGCCCGGGTGCATCTCCTGATCATTCCGAAGGCACACATTGCGTCGCTGGCCGATTGCACCCCGGCGCATGAGCGCCTGCTCGGCAAGATGCTGCTGCTGGCACCGCGTTTGGCGCAGGAGCAGGGGCTTGAGGCCGGGTTCAAAACGCTGATCAACACCGGGCACGGCGGCGGTCAGGAAGTATTTCATATTCATGTTCATGTATTCGGTGGCGGCGATCCCGTCAAACGGACTTAACGTAAAAGGAGAATTACCATGGGCAGCTTTAGCATCTGGCATTGGCTGATCGTACTGGTCATCGTGTTGCTGGTTTTTGGCACCAAAAAGCTGAAGAACATCGGCAGCGATCTGGGCGGTGCGGTCAAGGGTTTCAAGGAAGGCATGAAGGAAGAGCCGTCGAAGCTGAACGAGTCGGCTGACTCAGGCCGCACCATCGACGTTGAAGTCAAAGACAAGCAGCATTCCTGAGCGCGTGGTGTGAAAGGGCAAGCGAAGCGCCGCAGGGTGTTTCCTTTGCTCTTGATCCCTGAATCCTGACCCCTAATATGTTTGATATCGGATTCTCCGAGCTGGTCGTTGTCGGCGTCATTGCACTGATCGTCATCGGGCCTGAACGCCTGCCCAAAGTGGCGCGCACGGCAGGGCATTTGTATGGCCGCATGCAGCGTTATGTGTCGGCAGTGAAATCAGACATCAGTCAGGAAATTCAGCTGGACGAAATTCGGCGTGCCGGGCAAAACTTCAAGCAGTCGATCGAGTCGGCGGCATCCGATGTGGGCCAGCAGGCGACTGTGGTTGATGACTATTTGCGCAATGAACTGGACGGCGTCAATCAGAGCGTCAATCAGGTGGTGGCGACGGTGAGAAACGAGCGTGTCGAGCCCACGCTGAAACCCGCGCTGGTGGAGACCCCATCCCAGCAAAGCCTGCCGCTCGACGCGCCCGACCAGAATGCCGACACGTTCACGCCGTCGGCCATGGTTGAAACGGCGCGTGGCGAAGACACCAAAACCGCCGCATGAGCCAGGCTGAAGACACCTTTATTTCGCATCTCATCGAAATGCGCGACCGTCTGTTGCGCGCGGTGCTTGCGGTCGTCCTGATTTTCCTTTGCCTGTTTCCATGGGCGCAGGATTTGTACGCGCTACTCGCCCAACCTATGCTGGCCGCGCTGCCAAAAGGCGGGCAGATGATCGCGACTGACGTCACGACACCCTTCTTTGTGCCGATCAAGGTCACCATGATGGCTGCGTTTTTACTGGCGCTACCGTGGGTGTTCTACCAGATTTGGGCGTTTGTTGCGCCAGGTCTCTATCAGCATGAAAAGCGCCTGGGCGCGCCCCTGGTGATCGCAAGCGTGATCCTGTTTTTGCTGGGAATGGCATTTGCCTATTTCCTGGTGTTCCCGGTGGTGTTTGGCTTCGTCGTAGGCGTGGCGCCGGCGGGGGTGGCGGTGATGACGGATATCGGGAAGTATCTCGATTTTGTGATGACGCTGTTCATGGCGTTCGGCATTACCTTCGAGGTGCCGGTTGCGGTGGTCTTGCTTGTCAAAATGAATATGGTGTCGGTGGCCAAGCTGCGCGAAATCCGCCCCTATGTCATCGTCGGCGCCTTTGTCATCGGCGCGATTTTTACCCCGCCGGACATCATTTCGCAGTTCATGCTGGCCGTGCCATTGTGGGTGCTGTATGAGGCAGGGATCATTGTGGCGGCCTTGATTTCCAAGCCTAAACCCGAAGCCGAATCAGATTACGTGCCGATGTCGGAGACGGATATGGACTCAGAATTTGACCGCATCGAGTCCAGCCAGACTGAGTCCGGCCGCGTTGAATCCGATTTGCGTGATCAGGGGGCGCGCGACTGACATGACGCATCCGGGCGCCAGCCGGATGGTCTTTGTATAAATAAAATCTAACGGGGAGTGGGCGCGTGGACGCTTTGAAATCAGGCAGTGACGTGTTGTTTGTATTGCTTGGCGGCATCATGGTGTTGGCTATGCACGCCGGATTTGCCTTCCTGGAACTTGGCACGGTCCGCAAGAAAAACCAGGTCAACGCGCTGGTCAAGATTCTGACCGATTTCTCGGTTTCGACCATTGCCTATTTTTTCATCGGCTATAGCGTGGCTTATGGCGTGAGCTTTTTTTCCAGCGCTGATGTGTTGTCAGCCCAAAATGGCTATGAGCTGGTCAAATTCTTTTTTCTGCTGACGTTTGCTGCAGCGATTCCGGCCATCGTGTCGGGCGGCATTGCCGAACGTGCACGCTTTAACCCACAGTTGGCGGCGACCTTCGCGCTGGTGGGTCTGGTTTACCCCTTTTTCGAAGGCATCGTCTGGAATGGTAATTATGGCATTCAGGCGTGGCTGGAAGCCACTGTGGGCGCTAAATTCCATGACTTTGCCGGCTCGGTGGTGGTGCATGCCGTGGGTGGCTGGATCGCTTTGCCCGCCGTGTTGTTTTTGGGCGCGCGGCGCGGTCGTTACACCCGGGACGGCATGGTCTCGGCGCATCCGCCGTCGAATATTCCCTTTCTCGCGCTTGGTGCATGGATCCTGACGGTTGGCTGGTTCGGCTTTAATGTGATGTCGGCACAACTGATCGAAGCCGTGTCGGGCCTGGTGGCGGTGAATTCGTTGATGGCGATGGTGGGTGGCACGCTGGCCGCGCTGGTGATAGGCAAGAATGACCCCGGCTTCATCCATAACGGGCCGTTGGCTGGTCTGGTCGCTGTATGCGCGGGTTCTGACTTGATGCATCCGCTGGGTGCACTGGCGACCGGCGTGGTGGCTGGCGCACTGTTCGTGTGGATGTTCATGGTGACGCAGAACAAATGGAAGATTGACGATGTGCTGGGGGTGTGGCCTTTGCACGGCCTGTGCGGCGCGTGGGGTGGCATCGCCGCCGGCATTTTTGGCAGCAAGGCCTTGGGTGGGCTGGGCGGCGTCAGCCTGGCGGCGCAGTTGGTCGGTACCTTGGCTGGGGTGGCCGTGGCCTTGATTGGCAGCGTGTTGGTGTACGGCACCTTGAAACGGGTTGTGGGCTTGAGACTCGATGCGGAAGAGGAATTCAACGGTGCTGACCTGAGCATTCACAAAGTATCCGCAACGGCCGAACGCGAAACCAGCTGGTAGCTGCTTAATCCTTTTGCTGGTTTCTCAGCTTCCGCAGGTATGCGCGGCGCTCGATGCGTAGCCGATCGAGTTCCCGATCCACATGCACCACATCGGGATGCTGCTCGGTGTATTTCAGCAAGAGCTCGGTGCGTTTGATGCGCAATTCAACCTGTTTCTTGTCGAGACCTTCGAGGTAGGGGTCTGGTTTGGCGGACGCCTGGTTGCGGGCAACCGGGCGGGCCGTATCGTCGGCAACAACGGTTGAGGGTTGGCTGCCTGTGCCCCCGTTTGCGGTTGCAGGCACTTGAGTCGGATGGGTGGCGACGATGCTTGGTGGCACGGAAGGGCTAGGGATTGCCTCAGGTGTGCCGAGGAAGTGCTCGATGACGATGATGCTCACACCAACCAAAAAGAATACCGCTATAGGCGCGGTAAACGCCAGCGTCCGCAGCGGGGTCGTTATCCGCTCGGCAGGCGGCAAGGCGGGTGATTGCGGAGGGTTGGCGGCCAGCCCATGCAGAGCGTTGACTAGCGTGCCTGCATCGGGTCGGTCCTCTGGATTTTTGCTTAACATGCGCGCCAGCAGGCTGGTGAGTTCAGCCGGCAATTTCGGGCGCAATACCTCGACGGGTACCGGCATTTCACTGATCACACGATAGATGATGGTTGGCAGGCTTTCGCCGTCGAAGGCGTATTGCCCGGTCAACATTTCGTACAGTACGGCCCCGAGCGAAAAAATGTCCGAGCGCCCATCGATCACGCGCCCCATGGCCTGTTCCGGCGACATATAACGTGGCGACCCGAGCATCTGCCCGGTTTGCGTATGGTTGCTGTTGACGAGATGGGCGATGCCGAAATCGGTCAATTTGATGCGTCCGCGCTGACGGGTGATCACGACGTTAGCAGGTTTGATATCACGGTGGATGACGCCATGCTCGTGTGCAAACGCCAGTGCCTCGGCCATTTGCGTGAGAGTGTCGAGAATCAGATCCAGCGGCATCTGGCTCTGGTTCATGATGTCGCGCAGGGTTTTGCCAGACAGGTATTCCATGGCGATGTAGGCGAGACCGTCGGCTTCGCTTACGTCGTAAATCGTCACGATATTGGGGTGGGATAGCCGTCCGGCACTTTGTGCTTCACGCAAGAAACGGGCTTCCGCGTCGGCGCCTTCTTGTTGCAGGAGTGCGATGGCTACGGTCTTGATGGCCACCACCCGCTCGATCATCGGGTCGCGGGCGCGGTATACCGTCCCCATCGCTCCCTGGCCAATTTCGTCGAGGATTTCGTAGCGGCCGATCATCATGGCAACGATTCCCGGGAAGTGTTCGCGTTCAGCGCTGGCACTCAACAATCTGACCATGCACGGACCGGCTGTCCTCGCCCATCAAATACAGGTACCAGGGCATGAGATCGTCCATGCTTGGCAGGGTTTCTGGGGAGAGCCCGGGATGGGTTCGGGTGCGCAGGGTGGTTGCGACCTGGCCGGGGATCAGGGTGTTGATCCGTACATGTTCCTCCGGGCTGATCTCGTCGGCCCAGATGCGGGTGAGGGTTTCCAGGCCAGATTTGGCCACGGCATATCCCCCCCAGAATGCGGCAGGGTGATGGCCATGGGTTTCACCGGTAAAGACGACCGAGGCATCAGGCGCCTGCTTGAGCAAGGGCAGGCAGGCGCGGGTGAGCGCAAACGGGGCGATCAGGTTGATCCGCATCAGGGTTTGCCATTGATCCAGGGTTTGCAGGGTTAGCGGGGTGAGGCTGTAAAACTGATGGGCACTATGCAGCAGGCCATCGAGCCGCTTCAGGTGATGCCCGAGGGTGCTGGCCAGCGTGTCCAGACTGCGGTCGTCGGCAGTAGCCAGATCGTAGGGGAACATCGCGGGTTCAGCGCCTCCCGCAGCGATGATTTCGTCGTATACCGCTTCGAGCTTGGCTTCATCGCGCGCGAGCAGGGCGACAGTGGCGCCATGGTGTGCGAACGCCAGGCTGGCGGCACGGCCCAGGCCGGAGCTGGCGCCGGTAACGAGAATGACGCGGCCTGCGAGCAGGTCAGGGCGGGGGAGATAGTCTTTCATAGTTGTTTGAGTAAGGCTTCGGCGGATTGTACCCCGCTCAATGTGGCGCTTTCGAGGGTGGCGGGATAAGCCCCGTCAGTGTAGTCGCCCGCCAGAAAAATACGCGGATGCGGCGTGCGGTGGGTGGGACGTGCCAGCTTGGGTACGCAGGCGTAGGTGGCTTGCTTTTCGACAATGCTTTTGCGCCAGTGCGCAGCGCCGGGATGAACAATTCGCTGCAACTGGGCTTCCGCCTGATCCATCCAGTCGACTGGCAAGTTTGCCGCAGCGCTGGCAACGAATGCCAGCAAGCCGGCTTGACCGTGACTCTGCCCGCGGTCAAACACAAATTGCGCGGGTCCATCGGCCAGGGCGAACAAGGGTTTGTCCAGTCGAACAGCCGGGTCGTATTGCATATAAGCGGTAGCGATCGCCTGGTAGCCATAGCTGGCCACGTCGTTTGCCAGCGATTTGAGTTCAGGGATGGGCGAGGCTAAATCTGCCAAATGCTGGGGGGCGACGGCGAGGATGGCGTGGCTATAGGCCGCCGCATCGTCGCGCGTGCTCAATGTGATGGCATCGGTCGTGGCAGCCAGTCGGGTTACCCGGCAGGCCAGGCGGACGCTGCCACCGAGTTCGATGACACGCGCGGCAGCGGGGGCGGGAAACAGCGCGGTGAGGTCGCGCCGTGGCAGCAGCAAGTCGCTATGTCGGTTGCGTCCATCAAAAGCGGCACGAATCACGTTGCAGAAAACCTGGGCACTGGCGATTTCTGGCGGCGTGTTCAGCGCGGAAATGCACAGTGGATGCCACAGCAGGCGGCTCAGTTTTTCAGGCTGGGTGCGGGTGAGTTCGCTTACGCTCAGATGGTCCGGCGTATCTGTGTCGCGGAGCAGCGCATGCGCCCAGCGCGCGGCAGCCAGTTTTTCACGCCAGCTGAGTCCCTGTGCGCTGAGCAGTCCCGCCAGTAAATGCAACGGGGCGGGCAGGCGTGGACAGGTGAGGCTGAAATCCGGCGGCTGGCTGAGGCTGAGCGGCAGTCGCCACAACCCTGGTGTGACATGCAGGTGTTCGATCAGCTGCAAGGTCTGCTCATAGGCACCGAGCAGGATATGTTGACCGTTGTCGAGTGGCCGCCCGTCCAGTTCGACTGCACGTGCACGTCCGCCCAGGGTGCGGCTCGCTTCCAGCAGGGTGACGGTGACGCCCGCTTCGGCCAGTGTCAGTGCGGCAGCGCAACCCGCCCAGCCGCCGCCAATGACGGCGACACCGGGTTTACCGGAAGCGGGCATCAGGAAATAGCCAGGTTTTACTCGCTAGCCACAGTTTGCGCAGCGGCGTCAGCGAGACGCGCGCGCGTAGCACGGGAAAATGGTCACGCTGGATTTCGTCCAGCAAGGTGCGGTATATCGCGGCCATCACCAGTCCGGGGCGTTGCGCCTGGCGCGCGCGCGCGGGCAGCGCGGCCAGCGCCCGGTCGTAACAGGCGACCGCGCGCTTGTGCTGAAACTGCATCAAGGACTGAAATTCGGGCGTATCCCGGCCATTCAGCAAATCGGCCTCCTGCACGCCAAAGCGCGCCAATTCGTCTTGCGGCAGGTAAATGCGCCCGCGTCGCGCGTCTTCGCCGACGTCGCGGATGATGTTGGTGAGCTGGAAGGCCAGGCCCAGTTCATGCGCGTAACGGCGGACCGCTCGGTCGTCCTCGCTGCGTCCGCCGTCGAACAGCGCGGCTGCAATCTCGCCGACGACCCCCGCTACACGGTAGCAATACAGATTGAGCGATTTGAAATCGGGGTAACGCGGGTCATCCAGATCCATCGCCATGCCATCGACGATTTCCAGCAATAGGGACGGCGAGGTATTGCGGCCCTGCGGGGTGTCGAACAGGGCGCGTGTGGCCGGATGCTCCGGCACGCCTGCTGCAAAGCGTCCGATTTCCTCGCGCCACCAGTTGAGTTTGGTCTCGGCGACCGCACGCTCGTGGCATTCGTCCACCACGTCGTCGAGTTCGCGGCAGAGCGCATAAAACGCGGTGATCGCGCGCCGTGTGTCGGCAGGCAAAAAGACAAAGCTGTAATAGAAGCTGGAGCCGCTGGCAGCAGCGCGTTCCTGGCAGTATTGATGGGCGTCCATACTCAAAATAGTGCGCGTCCGAGCATGGTGATCCAGTCTTTTTTGGTGAGCACCGGGCGATGGGTAAAAACGCAGCCTGGATCGGCATGCAGCTTGCGCAGGATGGTTTCGCCGCCAAGGATGGTCACGCGCAACTCCAGGCCGATGCGCCCCTTGAGTTGCCGGCCAAGCGGCGCACCCGCCTGCAATAGCTTGCGGGTGCGTTCGATTTGCCGGTGCATCATCGTATGCCACATGCCGCGCGTGTCGCCCTGGGCGATCTGCGTTTCGTTGACGTGGAGTGCGGCGAGTTCGTCTTGCGGCAGATAAACCCGGTCCTTTTGATAATCCACTGCAATGTCCTGCAAGAAATTGATCAGTTGCAGGCTGCTGCAAATGGCGTCGGAATAAGCCAGGTGGCGAGGATCGTGGTCGCCATATAAATGCAGCATCAGGCGGCCGACCGGGTTGGCTGAGCGGCGGCAGTAATCCATCACCTCGCCAAAATGGGCGTAGCGCGTTTTTTCGACGTCTTGTTCAAACGCAGACAGTAAATCGCGGAAGGGCGCGAGCGGGATGGTGAAATCACGAATCGCGGCGGCCAGTGGAGCAAAGACCGGATCAGCCGGCGTGTCGCCCCGTTCGATAGAATCCAGTTTGGTGTGGTAAATCGCCAGTTGGGCCATGCGTTCGGCGGCCGGGGCGTCGCCTTCATCGGCAATGTCGTCCGCGCTGCGGGCAAATCGGTAAATCGCTTCGACTGGCCGGCGCAGCCGTTTGGGCAGCAACCAGGACGCAACGGGAAAATTTTCGTAATGATCGACCGGCACCGGAAACAAAAAAACGGAATGGGAATAATGACTTAGATGGGATACAGTGCGGGCTGGGTGACAGCATCGTATTGATTATATTACACTTATCTGTTGATGGCTTTGCGGTATAGCCGCGAGAGTGGCGGAATTGGTAGACGCACTGGATTTAGGTTCCAGCGCCGCAAGGCGTGGGGG
>JAABQE010000299.1 GCA_011391655.1 Hydrogenophilales bacterium | reverse complement strand
GACGAGCCGCGCCACCTGGGCGAAACCATCGCGACGATGGCGCTTAAATACGTCGTCATCACCAGCGTCGATCGCGATGACCTGCGCGACGGTGGCGCGCAGCATTTCATCGACTGCATTCGTGTGGTGCGCGAGTTGTCGCCTGCGACCCGGATCGAAATTCTGACCCCCGATTTTCGCGGCCGCCACGACCGTGCGCTCGATATTCTTGATACCGCGCCGCCGGATGTGATGAACCACAATCTGGAAACCGTGCCGCGTTTGTATAAAGCCGCGCGCCCGGGTGCTGATTATGCCCATTCACTGAAATTGCTGAAGGACTTCAAGGCGCGCCATCCCGACGTGCCGACCAAGTCCGGCCTGATGCTGGGGCTGGGTGAGGAAGATGACGAGATCCTGCAAGTGATGCGCGATCTGCGCGCCCACGACGTCGACATGCTGACGCTCGGGCAATACCTGCAACCGTCGCAGCATCACTTGCCAGTACTGCGGTTTGTGACGCCGGAACGCTTTGCCCAGTTTGAGCAGGAAGCACTGGCGATGGGGTTCAAGCACGCCGCCTGCGGGCCGATGGTGCGTTCGAGCTATCACGCCGACCAGCAGGCGGCGGGCGTCTGAGGCTCAGGTCAACAGCCGCTTGCGCGTCAGCGCCAGCGCGATGATGTAGCCGAGGCTGCCGTAGACCAGCAAGGCAGCGACATGCAGCGTGATGTCGCCGGGCACGCGGCCGATCACCAGCGGCCGCGCCAGATCGATGGCGTGGGTGAGCGGCAGCCAGGCCGACACGCTTTGCAGCAGCGGCGGCAGTTGAGTTACCGGAAAAAACACCCCGCACAGCAACACCATCGGCGTAATCACCAGCGTGAAGTAGTATAGAAAAAAGTCGTAGCTCGGCGACACCGCGTTCATCACCAGCCCCAAGCCGCCGAAGCAGAAACCGACCAGCGCGACCACCGGGATGATCCACAGCGTCATCCAGAAATTGCCGAACAAGCCCAGCCCCCAGATCACCGCGAGAATCGCCACGCCGGAGAGCAGGCTTTTCGACGTCGCCCAGGTCAGTTCGCCCAGCATCACGTCGTCGAGCGTCATCGGTGCGTTCAGAATGGCGTCCCAGGTACGCTGCACGTGCATGCGTGAAAAACTCGAATACAGCACCTCGAAGGTGGCGGCGTTCATTGTGCTGTAAGCGACGGTGCCTGCGGCCAGGAAACTGAGGTAAGACATGCCGTCGATATCGGGCAGCAGGCTGCCGAGGCCGAAACCGAGGCCGAGCATGTACAGCATCGGATCGGCCAGATTGCCGAGGATGGACGGGATGGCGAGCTTTTTCCACACCAGGTAGTTGCGCTGCCACACCGGAATGAAGCGCCACGATAGCTGGGGCAAGCGCAGGTGCTTAATCACGCAGGTCTCTCCCGGTGAGTTTGAGAAAGACGTCTTCGAGGTTGGACGGCCGGTGAACGTAACGCAATGCCGGTACTTCCTTGAGCGCACCAATTACGGTGTCGGGCATGTCGGTGTAGCAGAACAGGGTTTCGCCGACGGTTTCAAAACGTAGGCACAGCGACGTCGCATGCTGGCGGGTCCAGTCGGCGAGGCCTTCGCCAAATATTTCGACCACGGCGGGTTCGATATGCGCTTCGATCAGCGCACGCGGTGCACCTTCGACGACCATGCGGCCGTGATCGAGGATGGCGAGGCGGTCGGCCAATCGTTCGGCCTCGTCCATGAAATGCGTGGTTAGGACGATGGTCTTGCCGTCGGCGAGCAAGCGTCGCAAGCCTTGCCAGATGAGGTGGCGTGCTTGCGGGTCGAGGCCGGTGGTGGGTTCGTCGAGAAACAGGATGTCGGGGTCGTGCACCAGCGCGCGGGCGAGGGTGAGCCGCCGCTTCATGCCGCCGGACAGCTGCGTGATCTGCGCGTCGGCCTTGTTTGCCAGTCCCGCAAACTCCAGCAGCATGGGCACGCGCGCGGTGACGGCGGCCTTGGTCATACCGAAATAGCGGCCGTAGGCGAGCAGGTTTTCGCGCACGGAGAAATCCGGGTCGAGGTTGTCCAGTTGGGGTACAACGCCGATCTTCATTCGCGCTTCGCGGGCGCGTTGCGGCACCGCGATGCCAGCAAGTTCGATGCTGCCGCTGTCGGGTTCGGTGAGGCCGAGCAACAAGCGCAGGGTGGTGGTCTTGCCTGCGCCGTTGGGGCCGAGCAGGCCAAAGCATTCGCCGCGTCGGACATTGAGGTCAAGGCCGCGCACCACCTCGGTATCGCCGTATTTTTTGGTGAGGCCGCGCACGTTCAGCATGGGCAGGCCTCCATGAACGCCTGTTTCAGTTCGCGCAATTTGCCATGAAAGAAATGCCCCGCATTCGGAATGACTTTGACCGTGAGGTGTTGCTGTTCCGCCCAGCGTTGCATCGCGGCGGGGGCAATCAATTCGTCGGCATCGCCATAGATCAGCACGCTATCGGGCGGCACCGGGTCGAATTCATAAAGCGTGACGGCCGGGGCGACGAGGATCAGGCGGCGCGCGTCGAGTTGCTGGCGCAAGCGGTGCTGCACAAAGGCGCCAAACGAAAAGCCCGCCAGGGCCCAGGGCAGGTTGGGATAATTGGTTTCGACGAAGCGGGCGACTGCGAGCAGATCGTCGGTTTCACCCACGCCCGCGTCATACACACCATCGCTCATGCCGACGCCGCGAAAATTCGGCCGCACGCTGACCCAGCCGGCTTCATTAGCGGCTTTGGCCAGGGTGGTCACCACTTTGTTGTCGAGGGTGCCGCCGTGCAATGGGTGCGGGTGCGCCACCAGCAATAGGCCGCGGCGTTCGCCTTCGGGGTCGTCGATCACGGTTTCAAGCTTGCCGACGGTGGTGGGGATGCGGAGTTTGTAGCGCTTCACCGGGTTGAGCTCTCGCGCCGGTGCTTTATTTAAGCTGCAATCGTTCGACGATGCGGCCTTGCTTGAGATGCACATCGAAGATTTCGTCGATATCGGATTCGTCTACATAGGTGTACCAGACACCTTCCGGGTAGACCACCAGCAGCGGCCCCTCGTCGCAGCGATCCATGCAGCCTGCGCTGTTGATGCGGCATTTGCCTGCGCCGGTGAGGTTCGCATGCTTGGCCTTTTTCTTCAGGTAATCACGCATGTGCTGGCCACCGGAGGCGCCACAGCATTTCGCGCCGTCCTCGCGTTGATTGGTGCAAAAAAATACGTGGTGGGAGAAATAGGGTTTAGTCATCAGATCGTTCCGAATATTTGCGTGCATTACCGTGCGCTTGATCGACCGGGTATTTGCGCGCGTTGATCACCAGCTTGTCGGCAGCGGCTTCCAGCAGATCGATATTCAGCAGATCGGCCAGGCGCGTCAGGTAAATCAGGACGTCAGCGATTTCCTGGCGTACGGCCTCGTGTTGCTCCGGACCCAGGTTTTGGCTCTGTTCTGCCGTCAGCCACTGAAAGGGTTCCAGTAGCTCTGCCGTTTCAACACTTAGTGCCATCACCAGGTTTTTGGGGGTGTGAAAGCGCTCCCATGCGCGTGCTTCGGCAAACGCACGGACATGGTGGCGCAGGGTGTCAAGGCTGTCGATGGAGGGGGCATTCATGGGCGGCATGATACCCCGGCGAGTGATGAGCTCATGACGCCATCGTCGAGTTATCGGCAGGGCGGGTGGGCGTAAGGCCGCTGGCGGGTGGCGAATGTGTGATTGAAGCGTCGTCGCGAGGGCTTGGCTCAAGGTTTGCTAGTGGATCTGGCTGATAACTTAAAATGATGAAATCGGATTTTCAATCCGCTCAGGCATAATCCCGGCGGATAGTGAGCTTAATTTAGGGGAGGGTGGACATGTTTACAGTTAATGCATTCATCGCACGCATCGGCGTGGTATTTGCGGTTGTCGCCATAACGGGCTGCTCCAGCACCCCGACTTATCCTCCTGCGCCGATAAAAGCGCCCTCCCCTGTGCCCGTGGAGCAGCGGATAAGCGGTTGGAATTATCTGCTTGGACCGGGTGACTCGGTAAGCGTCTTTGTCTGGCGCAACCCCGAGGTGTCCGGAAGTTTCCCGATCCGTCCTGACGGTAAGATGACCATGAACCTGATCGAGGATATGCAGGCGTCTGGCAAGACCCCGACCCAGCTTGCGCGCGATATTGAAAAGGCGCTCTCCAAGTACATTCAGGAACCCATTGCCACCGTTATCGTGGGCGGCGGCATCGGGCCCTATAACCAGCAAGTCCGGGTGTTGGGCGAGGCCGAAGAACCGATGGCGATGGGTTATCGCGAGGGCATGAGCCTGGTTGATGTGATGATTGCCGCAGGCGGACTCAGCGATTTCGCCGACGGTAACGAGGCGTATATCTCGCGAATCGTCAAGGAAGATGGCACACGTGAGCAGTTGGGGGTGCGACTCGAGGACTTGATCCGGGACGGTGATAGCACAGCCAACGTGGAAATTCGTCCGGGCGATGTTCTGGTCATTCCCGAAAGCCTGTTCTAATCGTCAACACGCCGACATTTGACGGTGTGTTTGTTTTGCTGGGGTAGAGAGTCCGCATGGATCAAGTGCTGCAACAAATTTTAGGGTATGCCAAAGCCGCGTGGCAGCGGCGTTGGTGGGGGGTGGCGGTCGCCTGGCTGGCGTGCATCGTTGGCTGGACCTGGGTGATGATGATTCCGGACCGCTATGAGGCGTCGGCGCGTGTCTATGTGGACACCCAAACTTTGCTTAAACCTTTGTTGCAAGGACTAACGGCGGAACCCAACGTGGAGCAGCAGATCAAGCTGATGACGCGTCAACTGGTGAGTCGGCCCACGCTGGAAAAAGTCGCCCGTATGACCGATCTGGATGTGAAGGCAAAAACGCCCGAGCAAACCGAGAGCATGCTGGATGGCCTGGCGGGGAAAATTGCAATCAGCGATGCTGGGCGAGAAAACCTCTACACCATCAGTTATCAGGACGCGAATGCCGATTTGGCTAAAAAGGTCGTGCAGTCGTTGCTGACTATTTTTGTGGAAACCAGCCTGGGTAAAACCCGTCAGGATATTTCCAGCTCGCAGCGTTTTATTGAGGAGCAGCTGCAGCAATACCAGCAGAAGTTGACCGATGCCGAAAACGCGCTCAAGGAATTCAAGCAAAAAAATATCGGCATGATGCCGGGGCAAGGCGGCGACTACTACGCCAAGCTGGCTGAGGTGTCGGGTCAGTTGCGGCAGGCGCAGCTGGATCAGCAGGAAGCGATCAATCGTCGCAACCAGCTCAAACAGCAACTGCTGGATGAAGAGCCGGAACTGGCGGCCGCAGCGGCCTCCACGTCCGATGGCGAAATCGACAGCCGCATTCAGGCCTTGCAAAAGCAGATGGATCAGTTGCGCCTGCAATACACTGACATACATCCGGATATCCAGTCGACCAAGCGGCTGATTGAAAAACTTGAGGCGCAGAAAA
>JAABQE010000298.1 GCA_011391655.1 Hydrogenophilales bacterium | reverse complement strand
AACCCTGTACCCCGGTAGCGGCGTTACCGCACTGACGATGGAGGCGCTCGACGAGAGCGAAATCACCGCGCGTCTGCAACGTGAAGGCGCACAGGTGATCTCGATCACCGCCGAGCGCGGTAGCTGGCTGGCGGCGCGGCGCGCACGCTTTCCACTGTTGTTGTTTACGCAGGAACTCATTGCGCTACTGGATGCCGGGCTGACGCTGACCGAGGCGCTGGAAACGCTGGCCGAAAAGGAAAGCCGGCCCGAATCGCGCCAACTGATTGACCGTCTGCTCACGACCATGCGCGAGGGGCGTCCCTTTTCTGCGGCGCTCACGGCCCAGGCCGAAGTGTTTCCGCCGCTGTATGCCGCCACGGTGCGCGCGGCCGAAAGCACGGGCGATCTGTCGCCCGCCCTCGCCCGCTATGTCGGGTATCAAAACCAGATCGATACGGTAAAGAAGAAGGTGCTGTCGGCGTCGATCTACCCGATGCTGCTGGTCGGCGTCGGCACGCTGGTAATCGGCTTTCTGCTGGCCTATGTGGTGCCGCGTTTTGCCACGGTGTATGCCGATTCCGGACGCGATTTGCCGTGGATGTCGCAGATGCTGTTGAGCTGGGGCGAGATGGTCGAGGCCCATGGCGGCTGGATCGCGCTGGGGCTGGCCGGATTCATTGCGAGTATCGTGCTCGCGCTGGCGCAACCGGCCACCCGCGCCGCCCTCACCCGCCTGGCCTGGCGCACGCCGGCCATTGGCGAACATTTGCGCACCTTTGAACTCACCCGGTTTTACCGCAGCCTCGGCATGTTGCTGGTAGGCGGAATTCCGATTGTCCCGGCGCTGGGCATGGTGTCGAACCTGCTATCTGCGCATTTGCGCGCGGGCGCGACCACGGCGGCAGACGCGATGCGCCGGGGCGAAGCCATCTCGGACGCCTTTGCCAAGGGTGAGCTCACCACACCAGTGGCCGCCCGATTGCTGCGGGTGGGTGAAAAAAGCGGGCGCATGGGTGAAATGATGGAGCGCATCGCGATTTTTCACGACGAAGAAATGGCACGCTGGGTGGACTGGTTCACCCGTCTGTTCGAGCCGCTGCTGATGGTGTTCATCGGGCTGACAATCGGCTTGATCGTGGTGCTGCTGTACATGCCGATTTTTGAACTGGCGGGGTCGATCGAATGAACGCGCCGCTCCCGGCACTGAGTGCAGACACACTTGCCAGCCTGCGCCAGCAGGCGCGCGCCGGTGGTCAGGCGCTGATGCAGCGGGTGCAGGAGCAGTTTGGCCTCGACGCCGATGCCACCCTGCATCTGCTGGCCGCACACAGCCGTCAGCCTGCCTTCGAGATGGCGGCGCTGAATGCGCTGACGGTCGATTTCAGCCAGCTTAATTTCAACGAAGCCGCGCGGCGGCACTGCCTGGCGGCACGCGATGCGGATGGCCAGTTGTGGCTGCTGCTGGTCGACCCCTGGGACAGCGCCAGCCGCGCCTATGCGGCGCATGTACTGGGCGTGCCGTTCAAGACCGCATTGGCGCACCCGGCCGATCTGTCCGCCCTGATGGCGCGCCACGAAGAAGGCTTGCATGCCATGGAAGGCATGGGCGGCGGCAGCACGCTGGCCGCGCAGGATTCGGACGCCGAAACCCTGTCATTCGCCAGCATTGCCGAAGATGCCAGCCCGGTGGTGCGGCTGGTGCGCTCAACCCTGTACGACGCGCTGAAGGCGGGCGCCTCGGATATCCATCTGGAAACCGACCCGCGCGGGTTGACGGTGAAATATCGCATCGACGGCGTGCTGTCGCACGTCGCGCAGGTGCCCGGAACCGAAACGGCCGAGCAGGCGGTTTCCAGAATCAAAGTCATGGCCGAGCTCGACATCGCCGAGCGCCGCGTGCCGCAGGACGGCCGCTTCAAGGTGTCGATGCAGGGGCGCGAGGTGGATGTGCGGGTGTCGATCATGCCGAGCGTGTTCGGCGAGGACGCGGTGCTGCGGATTCTCGACCGCCAGGCGCTGTCCGAGGAATTGCGCGGGCTGACGCTGGAAGGCCTGGGCTACACCGGCATTCCGCTGGCGCGCATCCGCAAGCTGGCGGCCGAGCCCTACGGCATGCTGCTGGTGACCGGGCCGACCGGCTCCGGCAAGACCACCACCTTGTATGCCGCGATTTCCGAAATAAACCACGGCCGCGACAAGATCATCACCATCGAAGACCCGGTCGAATACCAGCTGCCCGGCGTGCTGCAGATTCCGGTCAACGAGAAAAAGGGCCTCACCTTCGCGCGCGGCCTGCGCTCGATCCTGCGCCACGACCCCGACAAGATCATGGTCGGTGAAATCCGCGATTCCGATACCGCGCAGATCGCGGTGCAATCGGCGTTGACCGGCCATCTGGTATTCACCACGGTGCACGCCAACAACGTGTTCGACGTCATCGGCCGCTTCATCCACATGGGGGTCGACCCCTACAGTTTTGTGTCGGCGTTGAACGGCATCGTCGCGCAGCGCCTGCTGCGGGTGAATTGCCCGCATTGTGCCGCGCCGGTCGTGCCATCGGACGAGTTGCTGGAACTGTCCGGCCTGACCACTGACAAGACCCACGATTACGCATTTCGCCAGGGCAGCGGCTGCGGCCATTGCCGGGGAACCGGCTACAAAGGCCGCCGCGCGGTGGCCGAAATCCTGCTGCTCACCGACGAGTTGCGCGAGCTCATTGTCGCCCGCGCACCGATTGGCCAGATCAAGGAAGCAGCCGTGCGCGGCGGCACCCACAGCTTGCGCGAGGCCGCGCTGGCGCTGGTGAAATCCGGCGACACCACTCTGGAGGAAATCAACCGTGTCACGCTGGTCGGCTGATCCCCTGCATATAGCGCTTGCCCCCGGCGAAGTCGCCCTGCTGGGCGGCCGCGAAAGTCGTCTGCTGTCCACCGAGGCGCGCAACGCCGCCAGCCTGCTGCCCCTGCTCGACGAGGCATTGGCCGATGCGGCGTGGCCGCGCCGCAGAGTGGAGGTGGTGCTGTCGCAGCAGTTCGTGCGCCAGGTGCTGACGCCGCCGCCCGGCAAGGCGCTCGCGCGTGCCGAAGAAGCGGCGCTGGTTGCCGCCAGCCTGCGTGAAATTTACGGCAATGAAGCGGCCGGCTGGCGCGTCGCGGTGCATAGCCAGCCCCCGCACGCGGGGCTGGTCGGCGCGGCGATCGACGCCGATTTTCTGCAGCAACTGGAAGCCTTGCTGGTCCGCCACGGCTGCCGCAATGTCACCATCACGCCGCTGGCCAGCCGTGCCGTGCGGCGCCTGCCTGCGCGTTTCGACGGGTGGTGGATCGGTGTCGAACCCGGCTGGGCAACGCTAATGGGCGCCAGCGACGGAGTCTGGCAACACGTGGCCGCGCAACCGCTGGATACGGAATGGCGCACCACGCTGCCCGAATGGCTGGCGCGTGAAGCCGAGTGCGTCGTCGCGCCGATTGCCCGGCAGGTTTGGCTGCAACCGTTCGGCCTGGGTGCCGTGGGTCGCATTGCAACCGACCCCGTCACTGCGGACGGCTGGCACTGGCAAACCCTGCCGCATGATGCCCAGGCACACGGTGCCACCTCGCTGGTGGACATTTAGCCATGGTGAGAATTGACAGGGTGAAAAACTGATATGGCGCGTCTCGACCTGAATTTCCATGCCGCTGGCCGCTATCGCCTCGACGCGCTCGGGGTCGGGTTGCTGCTGATCGGCGCACTGACGCTCGCCGGGGTGGCCGGACAATGGCTCACCGCGCGCGACCGCGAAGCCGAACTGGCGGGCGCCATGCTCAAGCTGGAACAACGTCCCGCGCCGGCACGCGCCGTCTCGCGTGCAGAATCCGCCGCCGGGGTGGCGCGCAACCGCATCACGGTGCAGTTGAACGCGGGCTGGCAGCCGGCATTCGACGCACTCGCTGCCGCCCGCAGCAGCAAAGTCGCCCTGCTTTCACTCGACGCCATTCATGCCAAGCGACAAATCAAGCTGGTTGCCGAAGCCCGTAACCTGGCCGACGCCGTTGCCTACATCGAGTCGCTGCAACAACAGCCCGGCATTCTGCGCGCCGCGTTGACCCAGCACGAAGTCGAAGTGGACGCCGAGTACAAGCCGGTGCGTTTTCAGGCCACGCTGGAGTGGCGCGCATGAACACCCTGCTCTGGCAGATACGGCAATGGGGTCGCCGCCTGGGCGCTGTCGGGTTGCTTGGATTGATGCTGCTGGTGCTGGCGTTGGGATTCTTTTTCAGCCTGGTGAACCCGCTCCAGAACCGGTCCCTGCAGCATGAACAGCAGCTCGGGCAGCTGCGCGCCGCCGCGCAAGCCACTCAAGCCGAGCCCATCCTGGCCGCGCCCGATCCGATCGCCATGCTGCCGCCCGACAGTTCGGCTGCGGCTGCGGTGGGCGAGTTGGAGCAACTTGCGCACGCGCATGGTTTTGAACTCACACGCGGCCAGTACAGCGTCGCCGCAGTCGTCGGGGTTCCTCTCGCACGCTGGCAGATGGTGTTTCAGGTCGAGGCGGACTACCCCGCGCTGCATGCATTTGTCGCTGCCGCGCTGGAGCGAATGCCCAATCTGGTGCTGGATGAAATCAAGCTCAAACGCGAACAGATCGAAGACGTGGGCCTGCAGACCGAATTGCGCTTCAGCCTGTTTGTGGAGACCGCGCCATGACTGACGCCCGTCGCCGCGTCCTGCTCTTCGCTGTACTGGCTGGCGCGCTGGCCTGGTCGGGCTGGCTGGCGTTCAATGACAGCCCGACAGACGAAGCGGTCGAGCTGGTCGAAGGGGTCGATAACAACCCTGCGCCGCCCGTCACCCGCCGTGCAAAGCCGGCTGCGCCTGCCACGCCCGCAAAACGTCTGGATCAGGCTGACCGGGCTCAGGCTGGGCTGGCTCAAGCTGAAACGGCGCCACGTATGGCCGTTTCCCGTGCTGACCTGTTCCCCAAACAAACCTGGTATGTTCCGCCGCCGCCGCCGCCCCCACCACCGCCGCCCCCTCCTCCGCCACCGCCGCAAGCGCCTGCGTTGCCCTTCACTTACATGGGGCACTGGGAGGAAGACAACGTCACCACCTATTACCTGACCCGCGGCAGCATACCGGTCAGCGCGCGCGCCGGTCAGGTGCTCGACGGCACCTGGCAGCTGGAGCCGGTGACGGGCAAAACCTTGAATTTCACCTACTTACCCCTGAAACAAGTGCGCAGTTTGCGCATGGGAGATTAAATTGCAGCACGCCAAAATCATGATTCTGCTTGCCGCACTGCTCGGCACGACCGGCCTGGCCGGATGCGCCAGCCCCGGCCTGAGCGAAGGACGCGAACTGATCAGCAGCGGTGCGACCGAGGCCGGGCTTGCCCGTCTGCAGGCCGGCATCGTCGAAGAGCCCGACAACCTGGAACTGAAGTCGTACTACTACACCCAGCGCGAGAGGCTGGCCAGCCAATGGTTGCTGCAGGCACAGCAGGAAATCGAGCGGGCAAACTTCGACGCGGCCAGGGCGACGCTGCAAAAAGTGCTCGTCATTCATCCGGAAAACCCGCGCGCGAAAATGCTGCTGGTGAG
>JAABQE010000297.1 GCA_011391655.1 Hydrogenophilales bacterium | reverse complement strand
CCTCGGCGTAGTCCCGGCTGAACTCGTCAACGACAGCCGCAAGGCGCAGCCGGGCGTGATATTTGCTGCGTATCCGGGCGAAACGCGCGATGGCCGTGACTTCATCGCACAGGCGGTCGCCCAGCGCGTCGATGGTGTGTTGTGGGAGGCCGATCATTATCAGTGGGATCCCGGACTGGCCACGCCCAACGCCGGGGTGGCCGACCTCAAAACCCGCATCGGCGAAATTGCCGCGCATGTCTACGGCGAACCCTCGCGCGCGCTGCATATGGTCGGCATCACCGGCACCAACGGAAAAACCTCGGTGGCGCATTGGGTGGCGCAGACGTTCGCCCAGCTCGGCCGCAAAACAGCGATCATCGGCACCGCCGGCAACGGCTTCCCCGGCGCACTGACGCCTGCGCTCAACACCACGCCCGACGCCATTGAACTCCAGCAACGGCTGGCGTTTTACCGGCAACAAGGCGCAACCGCATGCGCGATAGAAGTGTCGTCACATGGCCTGGTGCAGGGGCGCGCCAACGGCACCGCCTTCAATGTGGCGGTGCTGACCAATCTGTCGCGCGACCATCTCGACTACCACGGCGACATGGACAGCTATGCCGCCGCCAAGGCGCAATTGTTCAGCTGGCCGGGACTGGCGTCGGTGGTGCTCAACCTCGACGATGCCTTCGGGCAGCAGCTTGAAAGTTCAATCCGCTCCGCCCGTGTCGCAGGCTATGGTTTCCAGCGCGGTGCGGTGGTCGCTGAAAACCTGCGCCTGTCTCAAAACGGCTTGCACCTGCGGGCGCATACCGATTGGGGCGATGCCGAAATCGACGCGCCGCTGCTGGGGCGCTTTAACGCTGCCAACCTGTTGGCCGTACTGACCACTCTATTGGTGTCCGACGTCAAGCTGGATGACGCCTGCCAGGCCCTGGCGCACATCCAGCCGCCGCCGGGGCGCATGCAGACTCTCGGCGGCGATGCGCATCCGCTGGTCGTGGTCGATTACGCCCACACCCCGGACGCGCTGGAAAAAGTGCTGGCGACCCTGCGCGAAATTGTCAGCGGCGGCCGCCTCATTTGTGTGTTTGGCTGCGGCGGCAATCGCGACAGTGGCAAGCGTCCGCTGATGGGGCGCGCGGCGTCCCAAGGGGCCGACGAAGTCTGGGTTACCAGCGACAACCCGCGCAACGAAGACCCGCGCCACATCATCGACGCCATTCTGGCAGGTGTCAGTGGCAAACCCCATGTCGAACCCGATCGCGCACGTGCCATTTTCGAAGCCATCGGCGGCGCGCATCACGGCGATGTCGTGCTGATCGCGGGCAAAGGACACGAGGACTATCAGGAAATCGCAGGCGAGAGGCTGCCATTTTCGGATGTGCTGAAGGCAAAAAAAGCCCTGGAGGCCTGGACATGACCCTGCCGATGATGCGTCTTTCGGACGCCGCCGCCATGCTTGGCGTGCCGTTCAGCGGAACCGATGCCGACGTGCTGCGCGTGTCCACCGACAGCCGCACGATCCAGCCGGGCGATCTGTTTTTTGCCCTGCGCGGCGACAAGTTTGACGGTGGTGCGTATGCCGAACGGGCGCTGCAGCAAGGCGCGGCCGGAGTGGTGCTCGACGCCAGACAGGCGCCCGGCTTGACGTCAGCCCTGCGCGTTGCCGACACCCGCCTCGCGCTCGGCATGCTCGCCTCCGCCTGGCGTCAGCGTTTCACGCTGCCCGTCATCGGCATCACCGGCAGCAATGGCAAGACCACGGTAAAGGAAATGCTGGCAGCCATCCTGCGCATCGAAGCCGGGTCGGATGACGCCGTGCTCAATACCGAAGGCAATCTCAATAACGACATCGGCCTGCCGCTGATGATGCTGCGCCTGCGTGACACGCATCGCTTCGCCGTGCTGGAAATGGGCATGAACCACACCGGTGAGATCGACTATCTGACCCGGCTGGCGCGACCCAGCATCGCCGTGGTGATCAATGCGCTGACCGCACACATTGGTTTTCTCGGCTCGGTGGAAAACATCGCACGCGCCAAGGGCGAAATATTCAACGGCTTGAACGACGCAGGCATCGCGGTCTTCAATGCCGATGATGAACACGCCGATTTGTGGCGCGCACAAAATGAACATCGCCCGGTCATCGATTTCGGCCTGAAGACGTCAGCCAAAGTGCACGGCCAGTATGTGCCAACCGTATTCGGCTCGGCGCTCACCATCACGCTGCCGAGTGGCACGTTTGATTTCGCATTGCAGGTGCCCGGTGAACACAATGTCATGAACGCGCTGGCCGCAGCCGCAACGGCATTCGCGCTCGACATCGGCCACCGCAGCATCGTCGCCGGCCTGTCCGGCTTCACCGGCGTCAAGGGGCGGCTGCAACGCAAGCCCGCGCTGCACGGCAGCACCTTTATCGACGACACCTACAACGCCAATCCCGATTCGGTCAAAGCAGCACTCGCCGTGCTGGCGCAGCAACCCGGCACCAAAATCCTGGTGCTGGGCGACATGGGCGAATTGGGGAATGACGCTGCGGCGATGCACGCACAAATCGGCTTGGCGGCGCGTGCCGCCCACGTCGACCGGCTGCTGGCGTTGGGCGAGCTGTCAAAAGAAACCGTCGGGGCTTTCGGTTCCGGCGCGATGCATTTCGAGCGCATCCAGGAACTGCTCGCCGAACTCGAAAACGCCCTGGCGCCCGACACGACCGTGCTGGTGAAAGGCTCGCGCTTCATGAAGATGGAACGCGTCGTCGACAGTTTTATTGAGCACCCAACGGCTTTACAGCCTGGGCACGAGGCACACTGACATGCTGCTATGGTTATTCCAGCAACTCGGCCAGGACATCCGCGCCTTCAACGTCTTCAACTACCTGACGCTGCGCGCGGTGATGGCCACGCTCACCGCGCTGTCGATTTCCTTCATCGTCGGCCCCGCGGTGATCCGCAAACTGACCGCGCTGAAAATCGGCCAGTCAGTGCGCAGCGACGGCCCGCAAACGCATCTGGTCAAGGCTGGCACCCCAACCATGGGCGGCGTGCTGATTCTGGTGTCGGTCATCGTCACCACCCTGCTGTGGGCGGATCTGTCGAATGACTATGTGTGGGTCGCCCTCGCCACGCTGGTTGGCTTCGGCGTCATCGGGTGGATCGACGACTGGCGCAAGGTGGTCGAGAAGAACTCACGCGGCCTGGCCTCGCGTTGGAAGTATTTCTGGCAGTCGGTGATCGGTCTGGCGGTCGCGGTCTACCTGTGGCAAACCGCTACGTTGCCGGCGCATACCGAGCTGATCATTCCGTTCCTCAAGCACGCCACCCTCAGCCTGTCGGCGGCGGGCTTCATCGCACTGGTGTATTTCGTCATCGTCGGCTCCAGCAACGCGGTCAACCTCACCGATGGCCTCGACGGCCTGGCGATCCTGCCGACCGTGATGGTGGCCTCCGCGCTGGCGATTTTTGCCTACGTGGCAGGCAACGCGGTGTTTTCCAAATACCTTGGCGTGCCGCACGTTCCCGGCGCGGGCGAACTGGCGATATTTTGCGCGGCGATGGCGGGCGCAGGCTTGGCCTTTCTCTGGTTCAACGCCTACCCGGCCGAAGTCTTCATGGGCGACGTCGGCGCGCTGGCGCTGGGCGCGGCACTCGGCGTGGTCGCCGTGATCGTGCGGCAGGAGATCGTGCTTTTCATCATGTGCGGCGTGTTCGTGATGGAAACCCTGTCGGTGATGATCCAGGTCGCTTCGTTCAAGACACGCGGTAAACGCGTGTTTCTGATGGCGCCGATGCACCACCACTACGAACTCAAGGGCTGGAAAGAGACACAGGTTGTCGTCCGCTTCTGGATCATTTCGATGATGCTGGTGCTGATTGGCCTGGCGAGCCTGAAACTCAGATGAACTACGACAGCCTCAACCTCTCCGGCAAAGCCATCCTGGTGCTCGGTCTCGGCGACACCGGCTTGTCGTGCGCGCGCTGGCTGACGGCGCGCGGCGCGCGGGTGAGCGTGGCCGACAGCCGTGACGCGCCGCCGCAGGCTGAACGGCTGGCCAAGCTGGCGCCGGGCGTGCCGCTCATCACCGGCGCATTCGACCCCGCCCAACTACAGGCGGCCGAATTGCTGGTGGTCAGCCCGGGCGTGCCGCTGGCCGATCCTGCGGTGGCAGCCGCCATCGCCGCAGGCGTTGAAGTGGTGGGCGACGTCGAGTTGTTCGCCCGCGCGATTGCCGCGATCAATGCCCAGCGCGCCACGACACCCGAAACCACCGGCCCGATGCGGGTAATCGCGATCACCGGCAGCAACGGCAAGAGCACCGTCACTGCCATGTGCGGCGAGATGTGCCGCATTGCCGGGCTGCAAACCTGCGTCGCGGGCAATATCGGCTTGCCGGTACTTGACGCCTTGTTCGAGGCGGAAACCTTCACTACCCCGATGCCCATGGTGTGGGTGCTGGAGCTGTCCAGCTTCCAGCTCGAAACCACCTCCAGCCTCAACGCCACCGCCGCGACCGTACTCAATATCAGCGAAGACCACATGGATCGCTATGCCGATCTCAACGCCTACGCGGCAGCCAAGGCGCGGATATTCAGCGGCGACGGAGTGCAGGTGCTGAACCGTGACGACCCCCGCACGCTGACCATGGCACGGCCCGGACGGACGGTCATCAGCTTTGGTCTGGATCGCTGCCCGCAGGATGAAAATTTCGGCCTGTGCGAGGACGAACTGTGCCTGGGGGGCGACATGCTGATGCCCATGTCCGCGCTGCAGGTCACCGGATTGCACAATGTCGCCAATGCGCTGGCGGCATTGGCGCTGACCCGGACACTGGATTTGCCCATGGCCACCCTGTTGCGGGGACTGGTCCATTTCTCTGGGCTGCCGCACCGGGTTGAAAAAGTGGCCGAAATTGCAGGCGTCACCTATTACGACGACTCCAAAGGCACCAACGTCGGCGCCACCGAAGCGGCACTGTACGGCATGGGCAAGCGCCGCGCGGTGGTGATTCTGGGCGGCGACGGCAAGGGCCAGGATTTCAGCCCGCTCAAGGCTGCAGTCGCAGCGAATGCCCGTGCCGTGCTGCTGATCGGCCGCGATGCGCCATTGATTGCAGCGGCGCTTGAAGGTTGCGGCATCGAAACCCGCGCGGCAGCCAGTTTGCCGGATGCGGTCGAGCAGGCACAGCGCCTCGCCCACGTCGGCGACGCGGTCCTGCTGTCCCCCGCCTGCGCCAGTTTCGACATGTTCCGCAATTACATCCATCGCGCCGACGTATTTGTCCAGGCGGTGCATAAACTTGCCGCGCAAACGGCCACGAACTGATGCTATACGCTGCCCGCGCCCCCAAACCCAGTGCCGAGCTTGATTTCAGCCTGCTGTGGCTGACGCTCGGCCTGCTGGCGCTGGGCTGGGTGATGGTGTACTCGGCCTCGATCGCAATTGCCGAGGCGGCCAAATACACCGGCCACAATGGTGAATACTATTTGCTGCGGCAAGGCATTTTCATCGTCGTCGGCGTGGTGGTCGGCATCACTGCATTTCAGGTGCCGATGCGGGTCTGGCAGCAAATCGCGCCCTATCTCTTCCTCGTCGGCCTGTTGTTGCTGGTGGTGGTCCTGATTCCCGGCGTGGGACACGAAGTCAAGGGCAGCCGTCGCTGGATTCCGCTCGGCTTCGCCAACCTGCAACCGTCCGAGTTGATGAAATTTCTCGCCGTGCTGTACGCCGCCGACTACACC
>JAABQE010000296.1 GCA_011391655.1 Hydrogenophilales bacterium | reverse complement strand
GGAAAATGGCCGGGCAGAGGTGGCGTGCCAAGTGCGAACTCGGACACGACCAGCCCGGTTTCGGCCAGTTGATGCGCTTCGTCGAGGATCACGGTGTTGCAGGCGGGCAAGAGTTCGGCGACACCTTCATCTTTCAGCCACAGGTCGGCAAAGAACAGATGGTGGTTGACCACCACCACCTCGGACTCCATCGCGGCCTTGCGCGCGGCCATCACGAAGCAGTCCTTGTAATGATCGCACTCGCTGCCAAGGCAGGTGTCGCGGCTGGAAATCGCGTAAAACCAGGCGGTGGCATCTTCCGGGATGCCTTCGGCTTCGGCGCGGTCGCCGCTGCTGCTGGTTTCGGCAAATCGGGCGATTTTTTGCAGCCATGCCGCGTCGTCGCGGTTGGCAAAGCGACCGTCGGCGAGGTTGCGTTGCAGATGATGGTGACAAACGTAGTTGGCGCGGCCTTTGAGCAACGCGACCTTGACCGGCGACTTCAGCGCACGGCGCGCAGCAGGCAAATCGCGATGAAACAGCTGGTCCTGCAGCGCCTTGGTGCCGGTGGAAATCACCACCTTGCCGCCCGACAGCAAGGCGGGAACCAGATAGGCCAGGGTTTTTCCGGTGCCGGTGCCCGCTTCGGCCAGCAGAACGCCATGATGGGCAATCGCCTGTTCAACCGCCTCCGCCATAGCCAGCTGTTGCGGACGCGAGCGCCAGCCGGGCAGAACGGTAGCGCACGCGCCATCGGGGGAAAATATACGATTGAGATCAGACATCCAGGCCAGACATTTTTACGCCAAATTTCGGGCTGAAGTGTAACACCCGCCTTCGGTCCCACTGGCGGCAGTGCTCTCGCTACAGCTTTCAAGGCTTTCTGCCGTAAACTCATTGTGCTCGCCGATTCAGGTACACCCACCATGCACATCAAGTGGTTCTGCTTGCTGATCTCGCTTCTCTCAACCACAGCGCATGCAGTGGTGGTCGATCTCGTCATGCGCCCGGGAATCAGCGCCAGCGCCGAGTATCTGATCGGCGAACGCAGCAAGCCCGCCGTTCTGGTATTGCATGGGTTTTTGCAAACGCGCGAGTTTCACACCGTGGCCACGCTGGCCAACAGCCTGCGCGATGCAGGCTATACCGTTCTGGCGCCTACGCTCAGCCTGAACATTCCCAACCGGACACAGACTCTGGCATGCGAAGCCATACACCGGCACAGCATGGAAGGGGATGTCGCCGAAATCGCACGCTGGGTGAACTGGCTGAATTCGCGTGGTCACCACAACATCGTGCTGTTCGGCCACAGCTTTGGCAGCCTGCAATTGCTGGCTTACCTGAATGCCCAGCCGGACGCGGCCGTCAAAGCCTATATTGGTACCTCACTGATTGAAACAAGGATTGCCCCCATTTCACGCTCCGCCCTGATCGCGCAGTTGACGGACCGCACGCAACGCAGGCAGCGCGCCTTGGTGACCCAAGCCGTGTCATTCTGCAAAAAATACACCGCCCCGCCGGAAGACCTGCTGACCTATGTACTGTGGGATCAACCGCGTACGCTCATGGCCGTGAAACAATCCCCCGTCCCTATGCAACTTATCATGGGCGACGCGGACAAAATGCTGGGGCACAACTGGATCAAGGCATTGCAGCACATACAGGCGCCCATGGTTCTCGTGCATGGCGCCAACCATTTTATGGATGCCGAACATGAGTTTGACCTGCTCGAGCACACACTCGACTTTTTGCAGAAAGTCCCGCTGTCACAATGAAATGGACTGCATCCATTCCGATTAAGCAAGCTGCCCTGGTATTTATTACCGGGGTACTGGTACTGGTGAGCCTGATCGGCGGGTTCGCTCTCTATGAGACCCGTAACGTTTCGCGCAATCTAACCCTGGCCAGCCAGGCAGCGGCACGCGCGGAACTGGCCGCTGCCGTCGAACGGCTGTCGAACCAGATAAAAAACCAGGCCGATACCCTGGCACTCTGGGACGAAACCCGGCAACAGTTGGTGGCGCCCGAGTACTACAGTTATTGGCGGGATCAGAGGGTGTATGAAAGCGGCACGCTAAACAGCCGCGTTGCTCGCGTGGCGCTATACGACCAATCGGGTAAGGTGCTGAGTTCCGACACGGGGAAACACAGCCTGCCGGTCAAACTGCCCGCCAATGTATTGCCCCATCTCCCCACTAGCTGGCTCAGCAACGAAGCGGGCGTCATCGTCCTGTATTACGCGTTCCCGATTTACAGCGATGGGCGACGGCTGGCGCTGCTCGGCCACGGCTTGATCCGCCTGGATTACATGGCGGAACTGCTGAATCCGCAAAGTCTCCGCTTCACCGACACCGGCAGCGTCAAACTGCCACTCAAGCCGGGCGTGAGCCTGCCCGCATCGGAACTCTTCACAAGCCTGCATTTCAGCGCCCGCCCCGACCCCAACCAGCTGCGCTTCGAGTCCATTTTGTCGCGTGCGCTGCTTGCGCTGTTTGCCGTGCTGGCAGCCACCGCACTGCTGGGCTTTGTGGCGCACAACCGTCTGCTGGTTCGCCCGCTGCGACAGCTGTCGCGGGACATCGATGCCATGAAACAGGGTCGGTTTACCGCCCAACTTGCGCACGACCAGCCCATGCGCATCAGTGAACTGGAAAACATCCGCCGTTCGCTATTTGACTATCAGCTGCAACTACGTGACTTGCATGGCTCACTGGAACACCAGAATCGTGAGTTCCGCTCGCAGGCGCGCCAGGACGTCCTCACCGGTTGTTATAACCGGCGTGCTTACGAAGAGGACTGGAAACGCTTCCGCGAGGAGATCAAAGCCGTACCGCAAGGGGTGGCTTTTTTGCTGTTTGACTGCGACCGTTTCAAAAGCATCAACGACACCTATGGCCACGCGACAGGCGACCGCGTTCTGACCCTCATCGCCGATGCGCTGGTGATGGCGCTGCGCGCCAACGACCGCCTGTATCGCCTGGGCGGCGATGAATTTGCCGCCATCATGTTACGCACCACGCCAGCGCAGGCCAGGCAGATTGCACAACGCTGCCAGAACCTGCTCGACGCCAAGAAATTCAGCGACCTGGGGATCAACGAACCCATCAGCATCAGTATCGGCATTGCCTTTTGTGCAGCCGACCAGCTTGACCGTGTCGACGAACTGCCCAAACAGGCCGATATCGCCATGTATACCGCCAAGCAGCCGGGGCGCAACCGGGTTGCGCTATTTGGCGATGACCCCGAGCGCGCCTCGCAAACCCTGGTGGCCAGCCGCGAAACCAGTGCCGTGTTCCAGGCATTGGCCACGCCCGGCATGATCGAAATACATTACCAGCCCATCCACAGCCTGCCCGGCCTTGAAGTGAAATACTGCGAGGCACTGGCGCGCATTCGTCACCATGACACGCTCATCATGCCGGATGCCTTTCTGCCGGTCGTCAGCAGCCGCCGCCTGGAAACGGGTTTCGATCTGGCCGTGTTGCAGCAGGTCGATCTGGATCTGTCATCCAGGCAGCTTCCACCCGGCGTAGGGGTTTCAATCAATCTGACAGCGCAAAGTGTTTCGCAACCTGAAATCGTGTCGTATCTGCTGGAACTGTCACGCCACAACACGCGCCACCCCTTGATGATCGAGATAGCCGAAACCTCGCTGATCACCCAGGTGGCCGAGGCCCGCACCTATCTGGATTTGCTGCGCACCGCGCAATATCGCATTGCAATGGACGATTTTGGGACGGGTCATTCCCCGCTGCGTTACCTGGCCGACTTGCCGGTGGATGTAATCAAGTTCGATACTTCGCTGATACGCAAGCTGGAAGAAAACGACCGTGCTGCTCAAGTGGTGACGGACTTCGCCCGCATGATGATCAGCGCGGGGTATTCATTAACAGCCGAAGGCGTGGAAACTGACGCGGCCCTGCGCAAGGTTGAAAGCATTGGTTTCTCTCACATTCAGGGTTTCTTGCTGGATCAGCCCCTGCCATTCGCACAGCTGGTTGCCAATCTGGTTTCCCCAGGAACCAGGGAAACCAGGGAAATCGAAAAAACCGGGAAAACCGCGGGTTTTCTCCGCGCTTGAGCACACGCCTCAGTGTTTGCCCGAACGCCAGATGGAAAAAACGATCCACACGCTATTCAAAAACGCGATCAGGAATCCCAGCAGGCCGAAAAACGGCAGGCCGAATATCTGAGGGCCGCCCTTCACCGTCATGATGATGCTGGAACCCACCACCAGCGAGGCGGTCAGGATGCCCATGGTCAAGCGGTTGCTGGCGCGGTCGAGCTGGTGGCCAAACTGGTCCAGCCGCTTCAAATCGAGATCGATCTTGACCCGCCCTCGCCGCATGTCCCGCAGCAGGTGCCGCAGGTCGCGCGGCACGTCGGCCAACACTTCAAACGTTTCACGCACGCTCTTGCGGCCGCGCGCAAACAAGGCCTGCGGGGTATAGCGCTGCTGAATGATGCGTTCCACAAACGGCGTCACATGGTCGATCATGTGAAATTCTGGATCGAGCTGCTGCCCCAGTCCTTCCAGCGTGATCAGCGTTTTGAATAACAGGGTCAGGTCGGCCGGCAGTACCAGGTTGTTGTCACGCATCAGCGCCGTGATGTCGTTCAACAGCGCGCCTATCTTCACGTCCTTGAGCTGCAGGTCGTCGTAGCTCTGCAGCAGCTCCGCCACGTCATACGCCAGGCGGTCTTCATCGCCCACCGATTCGCCGCTCCAGTCGAGCAGCACCTGCATCAGGGCCTGCTCGTCCTTGAGCGTCAGCGCATGCAACAGGTCGACAATCTGGTTGCGGCGCGCAACGGTCAGCATGCCCACCATGCCGAAGTCGATCATGCCAATGCGGTTGCCGGGCAGGAACAGCACGTTGCCCGGATGCGGATCAGCATGAAAATACCCATTTTCCAGCACCATCCGCAGCACGGTGTCGGCACCGCGCGTGGCCAGCAATTTGGGATCGAGTCCGCTGGCTCGCAGCTTGTCCGGCCCCACGCCTTCCAGACCGATAATTTCCTCCTGCACGTTGACGCGTTCATTGGTGAATTCCCAGTACACCCTGGGAATCTTCACCAACGGATCGTCGGCAAAATCACGTGCGAACTGGTCGATATTGCGCGCCTCCTTGGCCAGGTCGAGTTCGCGATTCAGCGAGCGGCGGAACTGTGCCACCATCTGGACCGGGTCGTAACGCCGGGAATCCTGCACTTCGCTTTCCAGCAACCTGGCCATGTGATCAAGAATGCGCAGGTCAGCCTTGATCACCCACTCGATTCCGGGACGACGGATTTTGACGACAACGGGCGTGCCGTCCTTGAGCGTGGCGCGATACACCTGCGCGATGGAGGCGGCGGCCAGCGGGGTCGAATCGAATGTGGAAAACACCTCGCCGGGTTCGCCCTTGATCGCTGCCACCAGATCGGCATGCAACACCTCATAAGACACGGCGGGCACCTGGCTGTGCAGCTTTTCAAATTCGGCAATCCAGTGCGGCGGAAACACGTCCACCCGCGTCGCCAGCAATTGCCCCAGCTTGACGAAAGTCGGACCCAGTTCCTCCAGTGCGCGGCGGATGCGCACCGGCGCATCGAGCTGGCTTATTTCGCTGTTGCTCTGCCAGTGCACAATCCGCCCGGCGCGTTCCAGCACCCCGCTAATGCCAAGCGCGCGCACCATATCGCCCCAGCCATAGCGGATCATCACCGAAGCGATTTCATGCAAGCGCGGCAGGTCGCGTACGACCGAAATGGTTTCCCAGAGCATTGAAATTAATTATTGGAATCAGTCATGCCGAGAGTGTAGCC
>JAABQE010000295.1 GCA_011391655.1 Hydrogenophilales bacterium | reverse complement strand
CGGCCGCAGGCATCGTGCTGGAAGATGGCGCGGGCGGAACCCTCTGGCGGCGTGCTTGAGCGCAGCCAACCTGATCAACCTGGGTACGGAAGACTGGCTGCATCCTGGCTGGCGCGACCATTTCTACCCCGCCGGCCTGCCTGACGACTGGTTGCTGTCTTACTACAATACCCGGTTTCAGGCCGTGTATTTGTCGGCGGCGCGCTGGCAAGCCGCGTCGGCGGCCGAATGGGCGCAATGGCTGGACGATACGCAGCCCGGCTTCCATTTCTTGCTGGAGCCCGGCACCGTTGCTCCTCCCCGCGATGACCGCGTGATCGAAGCGACGCCGGACTGGTGCGCTACGCATCTATGGTGGCTCGATGCGTCTCCCGACCTGCGTGAACTGGCACGCCACGCGAGTGCATGCGCGGCCAGCGGTGAGCCGTTTTTTGTGATCAGTCGCAACGGCAATCTGGATTGGCTGGAACAGGTCGCCACCCTGAGTCAGGTGCTGGGCTACTGAGACCCCCCAGGGTCATGTTTGCGTGAGCGCATGACATGACTATTCGGTAAAATGCCGTGTTTCCTTTTCCACATGACGGGGCTTGATTCCCTTTGCAGAACGACAACCTGATCGAAATCGAACAGCTGGCTTTTGGCTATGGTGAGCGATCCATCCTGAAAAACATCAATTTGACTGCTAAGCGCGGCCAGGTGGTGGCGATCATGGGTAGCAGCGGTTGCGGCAAAACCACCTTGCTGCGCTTGATTGGCGGGCAAATCAAGCCCAGCAAGGGCGTGGTGCGGGTGGCGGGTGAATGGGTGGCCAAACTCGACCAGGAGGGGCTGTGTCGCCTGCGCCGCAAAATGGGCATGTTGTTCCAGTTTGGCGCACTATTTACCGACATGACCGTGTTCGACAACGTGGCGTTCCAGTTGCGCGAACATACCGATTTGCCGGAAGACGTTGTGCGCGATCTGGTGCTGATGAAGTTGCATGCCGTTGGCCTGCGCGGTGCGGCACAGCTGATGCCGGCCGAGCTGTCTGGCGGCATGGCGCGGCGGGTGGCACTGGCGCGGGCGATTGCGCTGGAACCCATGCTGGTGCTGTACGACGAGCCGTTTGCCGGGCTCGACCCCATCTCGCTGGGGGTGACCGGCAACCTGATCCGCCGCCTGACTGACACACTCGGGTTGACTTCGATTGTGGTGACGCATGATGTGCATGAGTCGCTGAAAATCGTCGATTACATTTATTTCATCTCGGACGGCGTGATTGTCGCCGAGGGAACGGCGGATGAAATGCGTGCCTCCGGACTGCCCTTCGTGCATCAGTTCGTGCATGGCGAGGCCGACGGCCCGGTGCCGTTTCACTATCCGGCGCCACCCTACGCCGATGACCTGCACCTGGGAGGGCAGGGTGCTTAAGCAGAGCATCGAGAGACTGGGGCATCGCACCATTCAGGGCGTCTGGCGCATGGGGTTTGCGGTGCGTTTCTTTGTGACGATTCTGTTCCGTTCGGGCACGGCATTCCGCCGCTTTGGCCTCACCATTCGCGAGCTATATTTCAGTGGCGTGCTGTCTCTGATCATTATTCTGGTGTCGGGACTGTTCGTCGGCATGGTGCTGGGCCTGCAAGGCTATGAAACCTTGCAAACCTATGGCGCGGAAGAGTCGCTGGGCATTCTGGTGGCGCTGTCGCTGGTGCGCGAGTTGGGGCCGGTGGTGGCGGCGCTATTGTTTGCCAGCCGCGCGGGCAGTGCGATCACGGCGGAGATAGGCCTGATGAAGACGACCGAGCAATTGTCGGCGATGGAAATGATGGCGGTCGACCCGATTGCCCGTGTGGTGGCGCCGCGCTTCTGGGCCGGCGTGATTTCGATGCCGCTGCTGGCGGCGCTGTTCTCGGCGATGGGGATTTTCGGCGGCTATCTGGTCGGTGTGCAATTGATCGGGGTCGACGAAGGCGCGTTCTGGTCACAGATGCAGAGCGCAGTCGATTTCGAGCAAGACATCCTGAATGGCGTCATCAAGAGTGTGGTGTTCGGCATCGCCATCACCGCGATTGCATTGTTTGAAGGGTACGATGCGCCCCCCACTGCCGAAGGGGTCTCGGGCGCGACCACGCGTACCGTGGTGACGTCCAGCCTGGCTGTGCTGGCGCTGGATTTTGTTTTGACTGCATTCATGTTCCGGGGACTTAATTAACATCATGAACAAGACCGTACTCGATCTATGGGTGGGATTGCTGGTCATCGCGGGAGGCGCTGCCTTGCTGTTTCTGGCGCTCAGGGTTGGAAGCATGAACACGTTCAAAGCATCGGAAGGATATGAAGTCGCTGCCCGGTTTGAAAATATTGGCGGACTCAAGCCGCGTGCGCCGGTCAAGAGCGCAGGCGTGGTCGTCGGTCGCGTGGCGGATATTCAATTTGACAATGAAACCTATGAGGCAACGGTCATTCTGCGCCTCGACAAGCGCTATGCTTTTCCCAAGGACAGTTCAGCGTCTATTCTGACTTCAGGCCTGTTGGGCGAGCAATACGTCGGACTTGATGCGGGTGGCGACAGTTCGAAACTGAAAGAAAAAGACCGTATCCTCATCACGCAGGACGCGGTGGTGCTGGAGAAGTTGATTGGCCAGTTTTTGTACAGCAAGGCTCAAGAGGAGGTGCAACAGTGAAATTCAATGCCATGAGCTTCAAAACGCCAGAATTGAACACCCTGGCGCGCACACTTCTGGCGGCTGGCATGCTGATGGCCGCTTTGCCCGGACAGGCTGACACCATCAACTTGCAGCAGGCAGTGGAAATGAGCCTCGCAGCCGACCCCCGCATCAAGGAAAGCGAGCAGGTGGTTGAGGCCGCGCGCGGCCTGTTGCAGGAAGTGCAGGGCAACATGGGCTGGCGGGTGGGCGTCAACGCTTTTGTGGGTTTGGCACCGGAAGTCGAGGGTGGGTTTTATCAGGGCGGGGCTCAATCGTGTACGGCTTTTCCGTGCACCCCGCGCAGCGATGGCAACGAACTGAATGGCCTGTCCGACTGGACGCATATCGGCTTCGCCCTGATCAAGCCGCTGTACACCTTTGGCAAGGTGGAGCATTACGGTGAAGCCGCGCAGGGCAATATCGACATCAAGCGCGGCGATCTCAAGAAAACGCGCACCGACATTGTGTATGACACCAAGCGCGCCTATTTCGGCTATCTGGCTGCCCGCGACATCCGGGTGTATCTGGACGATATTCAGGCGCGCCTGAAAAAGGAACTCGCCAGCGTCGAACAAAGTCTTCAGGACGAAACCGGCACCGCCAAGCAGTCTGACCTGTATGCCCTGCAAACCGTCAAGGGCTTGCTGGCGAAATATGGCAATCAGGCACGCGCACTTGAAAAAATCAGCCTGGACGGTCTCAAGGTGCTGACCGGCATTGGGTTGAAAGGCGAATTGAGCGTGACCGATGAGCGGCTCGAGCCGGTGCCGTTTCCGCAGGCCGAATTGGCCGACTTCCAGTCGCGTGCGCTGCAGGATCGTCCCGAAATGCTACAGCTGGAAGCCGGATTGCGCGCTCGTCGTGCCCTGGTCGCCGCCAAAAAAGCGGACCGCATGCCCGATGTGTACGCAGGCGTGATTGGGGAATTCAACTATGCCTCGCAGCGCGACAGCCTGGACAATCCCTACGTCAACGATTTCTTCAACAGTGGCGGCCTGACTCCGGTCGTCGGCGTGAAATGGGATTCGGTGTTCGAAGTGGCCAGTGCGCGCGTCAACCAGGCGCAGGCCGAACTGGAGGCGCTTAATCACAGGAAAGCTTTCGCATTGGAAGGCGTGCCGTTTGAAGTGGGTGAGGCGTATGCCCATGCCCAGTCCAATTTCGCGTCGCAGCGTGAACTGGCCAGCAGCGCAGTCGCGGCACGGCGCTGGGTGGTGGCGTCGCTGGCCGATTTCTCGGCCGGGCTGGAAAGTGCCGACAGGATGATCGAGGCGCTGAAGAGCTATGTGCTGACCCAGACCGAGTACGTGCAAGCCATCAACGAATACAACATGAACGTGGCCCAACTCGCACGTTTGACGGGTGAACTCAAGTAAGTGGCGGGCGTC
Organism: Hydrogenophilales bacterium; assembly: GCA_011391655.1. The sequence goes on along the minus strand of JAABQE010000295.1, from coordinate 1,767 downwards.
TACCTACTGACTCGCCGCTTGCTTGCCCCGACTTTTGAACAGGATAATCTGACTATGCTGCACGCTTTTTTTCTATCACTGGCACTGGCGCTCGGCTTGAACGCCGGTTTGGCCCAGGCTGCCGACATTCCGCCTGACGTGCTTGCACGCACCACCACGCAGGAAGTGCTGGTGATCCTGAAGCAGGACAAGACCATCCAGAGCGGCGACCTGTCCAAGGTCTATAAACTGGTCGAAGCCAAAGTTCTGCCCAACTTCGATTTCAATCGCATGACCCAGCTGGCTGTTGGCAAGCACTGGCCGCGCGCCACTGCGCAGCAGAAACAGGCGTTGGTGACCGAGTTCCGCAATCTTCTGGTGCGTACCTATGCCCGTTCGCTTACGGAATTCTCCAATCAAGTGGTTGAATTCAAGCCGATGACCATCAAGCCAGACGATACTGACGTGACGGTTCATACCGAAATTCGCCAGCCGGGCGCGCCGCCGCTTCCCATCGACTACAGCATGTACAAGACGGCTTTCGGCTGGAAGGTGTACGACGTGGCGATCGACAATGTCAGCCTGGTCACCAATTACCGTTCGTCCTTTTCCAGCACCATCCGCCAGAGCGGGATTGACGGCTTGATCAAAACGCTCGCTGCCCAGTCTGCCAACGGCACCGCCAAACCGGCGCCGCGCCCTGGTTCGTGATGACTTGTGAAGGCTCCTGCTGCCGCATCGCGGGTGTGGTGACGGTGGACAGCGTGGGCGGGTTGCTGCGTGAATTGCAGCCGCAACTTGAAAACGGCGTCGATACGCTGGATTTCAGTGGCGTTGAAAGCGCCGATTCGGCAGCGCTTGCACTTATCTTCAGCAGCATGCGGTACGCCGGGAAATCCGGGAAAGCTGTGGTGTGCACCGGCCTGCCAGCAAGCCTGACCACGCTCGCCGAACTCTATGGCGTATCCGACCTGCTTCCCCAATGAGCCAGAGCGGTCCCGCGATCAACGTGCGCGATCTGCGCAAATGCTTTCGAACCACCCAGGCGCTTGATGGCGTTTCGCTCGACATCCAGGCGGGCGAGTTTTTTGGTTTGCTGGGCCCGAACGGCGCCGGCAAAACCACGCTGATTTCGATCCTGGCCGGACTCACCCGTGCCGATTCCGGACACGCCGCCATCATGGGCCACGACGTGGTGCGCGACTATCGCCAGGCGCGCCGTGCACTGGGCGTGGTGCCGCAGGAGTTGGTCTACGATCCGTTTTTCAATGTGCGCGAAACCCTGCGCATCCAGTCCGGCTACTTTGGCCTCACGCACAACGACAGCTGGATCGACGAGATCATGCATCACCTCGATCTCACCCAGCACGCGGCCAAGAATACGCAAAACCTGTCGGGCGGGATGAAGCGCCGCCTGCTGGTGGCGCAGGCGCTGGTGCACAAGCCGCCGGTGATCGTGCTCGATGAGCCTACCGCCGGCGTTGACGTCGATCTGCGCCGTTCGTTGTGGGAATTCATCAGCCGCCTCAACCGCGAAGGCCATACCATCTTGTTGACCACGCATTATCTGGAAGAGGCCGAAGCGCTGTGTGGCCGCATCGCCATGCTCAAGGCCGGGCGCATCGTGGCCTGCGACACCACGCGCAACCTGTTGCAGCGCACCAACGAACATTGCGCCGCGCTGCGTCTCGCTGGCACGCCGCCGGATGCCTGGGCAGCGCGACTGGTCAGCCAGCCTGACGGGGGCTGGCGCTTCAATTTCAGCGATTACAGCGAACTGGAAACCTT
>JAABQE010000294.1 GCA_011391655.1 Hydrogenophilales bacterium | reverse complement strand
GCCAGCGTATCCGGCGTGGTATCGCTCAATTCAAGCTCAAGCCGCGCCAGCGAGTGCGCACTGCGGCTGGGCATCAGCGCCAGCGCAATGCCAAACGCGCTGGGCAACGGCCGCTTGGCGTGCAGCGGCTCGGGATACGGCATGTCGTAGGCGATCAACAGCGTGCCGCCGCGTTCAAACCCAAATGCGCCCTCGACCGCAACCTGGGTCAGCGCCTCCAGCAGGCCGGCGCCGAAGCTGGCGTCGTGCGCGCACAGCACGGTGGCGGGCGTCATCGCGCCGGAGGCGATGCCCCAGTAACCGGCCGGGGCGTTGTGCACCGAATTGTGAAAGCGGGTCGGCGAAATGCTGCGGTCGTCGGAAGACAGCGTCTTGCAGATTGCATCGCAATTGTCGTTGTCGGCGCCGGACGAAGAAAACACCGTGGCCAGTTGTTTGGCATTGAGTTGCCCGGCATTGATGGCCTCTTCTCCCACTGCCAGCGCCACCTTGATGGCGAGTCCGGTGCGGCGGCGTTCGGCCGGCGGCAGCGACTGCGGTGCCGCCACCACGAGGGGACGCGATTCGTAAGCGACGCTGCCCGCCAGAATGGGGCGCGCGGCAGGCCAGTTGTCGAGCCCGGGGCCGACCAGACCGATGCCGTCAAGATAAGCGGTCAGTTTCATCCTGCGCGCCCCAGAATCAGGCTGCAGTTGGTGCCGCCAAACCCGAACGAATTACTCAACACCCGGCGCGGCGCGGTGTCCCGGTTGGCCGTCAGATACTGGATCGGGATAGCCGGATCGACCTGCCGCGTGTTCACTCCGCCCGGCAAAAACCCCTGTTGCAGCGCCAGCGCGCTGATGATCGCCTCCATCCCGCCCGCCGCGCCCAGGGTGTGGCCGGTAGCGCCCTTGGTCGAACTGCACGGCACGTTGTTGCCAAAAAGTGCCGCGACCGCTTTGCCCTCAGCTGCATCGTTGCTGGGCGTGGCGGTGCCGTGCAGGTTGAGGTAATCGATATCGGCTGCCTGCAAGCCTGCTGACTGCAACGCAGCGGACATCGCCATCTGCGCGCCCAAGCCATCGGGGTGCGGCGCTGACATGTGGTGGGCGTCGCTGGTTTCTCCCGAGCCCAGCAGCAGTACATCGTCTACCTTCAGTTGCGCACCCGGACGTTCCAGCAAAATGAACGCAGCCGCTTCGCCGATCGACAAACCCTGGCGCGCGACATCATAGGGTCGACACGGCTCGGGCGAGAGCAGCTCCAGCGAATTGAAGCCGTACAGGGTGGTGAGACACAAGGAATCTACGCCACCGACGATGGCCGCATCGATGAGGCCGGCGGCCAGCATGCGTGCTGCCGAAGCAAACACTTTCGCGCTCGACGAACACGCGGTGGAGACCACCACGGCGGGACCTTCAAGCTGAAACGCGGTGCGGACGAAATCCGCCACCGAATAGGTGTTGTGCGTGGTGCGGTAAACAAACTCACCCGGCAGTGCGCCGCTCACCGGGTCACGATAACGAAAGGCCTGCTCGGTTTCCAGGATGCCCGAAGTGCTGGTGCCGAGAAACACGCCCACCCGTCGCCGGCCATGGCGGGCGATGGCCGCCGCGACCGCGTCGCTGAAACCGTCCTGCTGCAGTCCCAGCCAGGCCAGGCGATTGTTGCGGCAATTGTAGGCGGCGAGCGATGCCGGCAATTCGACGGCATCGACTCCGGCCACCTCGCCAACGTAAATGGCGAGATCATGCACCGTCTCGAACTGGCAGGGTTGCAAGCCGCTGCGCTGCAGCCGCAATGCGGCCAGCGTGGCGGCATTGCCGTAGCCGAGGCAGCTGGTGGCAGTGAAATGGGAGAGGAGAACGGGGGTCACGAAGCGGTCGGTGTGGGTCGGATGGCGGGGCAGATTTTAACCGATGCGGGCGGGCGCAATGGCTTCGGCGTATTCGTAGAGCGCGCCCAATATGGCCTCGCCGCGCTCGTCGGCCGTTTCCGCGAGTGTATCGATCTCGTTGAACAGGGCCTCCAGCGTACGCGCGCCGCCTGCCCCATCGAACAGCCGCGCGGCGCACAGTGCTTGCCATTGCTGCGACTCGGCCGGGTTCAACGAGGCGGGGAAATTGCGCGCACGGTAGCGAAACAGCAACGCGTTCAGGCGCGGATCGGCAAAGCTTGGTTGCGACGCAGCCAGTTGCGCGGGCGACAGATCACGCAGGCGATTCAGCACGGCGCGGTCTGCATTGCCAATGAAGCCGCCGTAGAGATCGGCGTCGACATCGCTGGCTGGCTGCGGCGGGCGCTCGAACACGGCCTGCCAGATGGCGCCCATGTCGGGTGCCGCACCACAGAGCGTCGCATGGCGCTGCACCGCCGGCATGTCGATGGCCCAGTGTTCGGCGCGCTCTGCGCTCAGCGTGTTGAGGTTGCTGATCACGACCGGCGATTTGTTCAGGTGGATGGTTTTGATTGGCAAGCGGCTCATGCCTTCCGGCAAGGCATCGACCTTGGTAAACATCCGCTGGCGGATGGTGGCCGCGTCGAGTGCAAACAGCTCGCTGGGGTCATGCGCCAGATCCCACACGATGATTTCGTTTTTATTGGTCGGATGCTGCGCCAGCGGCCACGCCACCATCAGGCAGCCGCGCTCGACCGGTACCTGCCCGGTAATGTGCAGAAATGGGCGCGGGGCGCGCAGGTTGACCTGCTCGGCGGCCTTGTCCTTTTTGTGCAGGTCCAGGCAAAAATCGAACAGACGCGGATTGTTGGTGCGGATCAGGCGCGCCAGCGCCACTGTCGCGCGCACGTCGGACAGCGCGTCGTGCGCGGCTTCGTGCGCCAGACCATTGGCCGCGCTCAGGTGTTCCAGCTTGAAGCTCACCCGCCCCTGTTCATTGGTCGGCCAGACGATGCCATCCGGCCGCAGCGCATAGGCGGTGCGCACCAGATCGAGCACGTCCCAGCGCCCGCACTCGTTCTGCCATTCGCGCGCATAGGGATCGATCAGATTGCGCCAGAACAGGTAGCGGGTGAACTCATCATCGAAGCGGATGGTGTTGTAGCCGACGCCGATGGTGCCGGGCTGGCTGAACGCCTGCTCGATTTCGTGGGCGAACTGGTGTTCGGGGATGCCCCGCTCCAGGCACAGCTGCGGCGTGATACCGGTAATCAGGCAGGATTGCGGGTCGGGCAAATAATCCGGCGCGGGCTGGCAATACTGCATCAGCGGCGCGCCGATTTCATTCAGCTCGGCATCGGTGCGGATCGCGGCAAACTGCGCCGGCCGGTCGCTGCGCGGGCTGATGCCGAAGGTTTCGTAGTCGTGCCAGAGGAAGCTGCGCATAGGTTAAGCCAAGTTCAGAGCTTGGCGCTGCGCCCGCCATCCACCGCCAGGATCTGCCCGGTGACGAAATGCGTGTCCATCGCGAAAAAGCGCACTGCCAGCGCAATGTCGGACGGATCGCCGGCGCGTTTCAACATGGTGTGCGAGATGATGCGCTGGCGTGAAACCTCGTCGAAATTGGCGTCGTCTTCCGGCCACATGATCGGCCCCGGGGCGACGCCGTTGACGCGCACTTCGGGCGCCAGTTCGCGCGCCATCGATTTGGTGAGCCCGACCAGCCCGGCCTTGGCGATGGAATACACCACGTAGCTTTTCATCGGGCGGTCAGCGTGGATGTCGGTGATATTGATGATGCAGCCACGGCGCTTTTTCAGCTCGGGCGCGGCGGCCTGCGACAGGAACAGCGGCGCCTTGAGGTTGCTGCCCATCAGGTCGATCCAGTCTTTTTCTTCGATGCTGCCGACCGGCGTCGGGTAAAAGCTCGATGCGTTGTTGAGCAGCACGTCGAGCCCGCCGAAAGTGACCACCGTTTGCTTGACCAGTGCGGGCAAGCCGCCGATGTCGAGCAGGTCGGCCTGAATCAGCGCGACCGAATTCTCGCGCACGGCATTCAACTCATCCTGCAACGCACGTGCCTCGGTCGCCGAGCTGCGGTAGTGGATCATCAGATTGGCGCCCGCCGCGTGCAGCAGGCGCGCCGACGCCGCCCCCACGCGCTTGGCCCCGCCGGTAATCAACACTACTTTGCCTTGCATCGGGATTCGCCTTTATAGTCGCTGGGTTGTAAATTGATCCGGCTGGGTTTTCCCGCCACTCCGCATTATCCCTGAACTCATCCGCTGCATGCTGCCCATTCCCAGTCCCGACGCGCTAGCCCACAGCCAGCGCGTGACCGCCCACTTGCAATCGCTCATTCAACAGGCGGGCGGCTGGATGTCGTTTGCACAATTCATGGAAGCGGCGCTGTACGCGCCGGGGCTGGGCTATTACGCGGCGGGCGCGATGAAATTTGGCGCGGCAGGCGATTTTGTCACCGCACCGGAACTAACCCCGCTGTTTGGGCGCACCCTGGCGCACGCGATTGCGCCGGTGCTTCGGGAGACCGGCGGCGACATACTGGAACTGGGCGCGGGCAGCGGGAGCCTGGCAGTGGATGTGCTGGGTGAACTGGAGCAGCTGAACGCCCTGCCCGCCCATTACGCCATTCTCGAAGTGAGCGCTGACCTGCGTGCCCGCCAGCAGGATCTGATGACGCGCGAGCGACCGCAGCTTGCCGGCCGCGTGCAGTGGCTGGACGCCTTGCCCAGCCATTTCAGCGGCGTCATCCTCGGCAACGAAGTGCTCGACGCGCTGCCGGTTGAGTTGGTGCACTGGACTGAAACGGAGCCACAGGTACGCGGCGTAGTGCTGGATGGCAATGGCTTCGCGTGGCAGGACCGCCACATCGACGATCCCATTCTGCGCGCGCATGCCGATGCCCTGAATCTCGCGCCAGGCTATCTGTCTGAAATCAATCTGGCGGCCGACGCCCTGATCACCTCGCTCGCACACAGCCTGCAGCGCGGCCTGATCCTGCTGATCGATTATGGTTTTGCTGCGAGCGAGTATTACCACCCGCAGCGTTACATGGGCACGCTGCGCGCGCATTACCGCCACCACGCGCTGGACGATCCGTTTTACCTGCCGGGACTGTGCGATCTCACCGCGCACATTGATTTCAGTGCGGCGACGCGGGCGGGGGAGGCTGCGGGGCTGGCACTCGCGGGCTACAGCAGCCAGGCGAATTTTTTGCTCAATGCCGGACTCACCGAGTTGCTGATGCAAACCCCGCCGACCGATGCCGTCGCCTTTCTGCCGCAGAGCAATGCGGTGCAGCGGCTGGTTTCACCCGCCGAGATGGGCGATTTGTTCAAGGTGATTGCGCTGACAAAGGGAGCGCTTCCGCAACTCACAGGGTTTGCGCGCGGCGATCGCCGACACGCGTTGTAAGTCAAAAAAATGAACCGGGTTTCTGCCAGGCGAATCGACCCACCCTGCTCGGGTTTTTGGGTTGCTTGATTTGGTCTTGAGACATCGGGTGTTCTCGACCCGGAAGAGTCCAGTCGTGAGGTAGATCGAAAGCGTCCGTTTGTCGGCCTTTGCGGCCTGTGGGTGCCGGGCCGAATTGGTCCGCTAAGCACTTCGTGACTAGGCGCTGCTACGCTCATAATCTAAAGCCGGTTCTGGCTTGGTCTTGGCGATTTGGTCAACTCGAGGAAGGTGTATTCACCAGTTTTGTCAGAAGTAACGTGAGGTGCTTGATCTCGGTGCCGGTCAATGATTGACGTATCCAACCGCCCACAATCGTATGCGATTCCGACATCACTTTCTCCAGAACAGGCATGGCCTGATCGGTGAGCGCAACAGGTTTGACGCGTCGGTCAGCATCGTCGGTTGAGCGTGATACAAGCCCTCGCATTTCCAGTTGCTGCAACACTTTGGTCAGCCCGCCAGACGTGATCAACATCGCTCGTTGAAGGTCCGATGGCGTCAGTGCATGGGGTGGCGGGGAGCGGCGCAGACTAGCCAGCACATCGAATTCAACCAGACTCAAA
>JAABQE010000293.1 GCA_011391655.1 Hydrogenophilales bacterium | reverse complement strand
CGCGCACTCGACGGCAATATCGAAGTCAGCAGCACCCCGGGGCGTGGCACCCGCTTTAGACTGAACCTGCCGCTGGACAATCACTCAGGAGGAGACGCCGCATGAGCGACGCCAAACAAAAAATACTGTTGGTGGAAGACGATCCCGGACTGCAAAAGCAGCTCAAATGGAGTTTGAGCGACTATGAACTGGTGGTCGCCGACGACCGCGACAGCGCCATCACCCAGCTGCGCCGGCATGAGCCTGCCGTGGTGCTGCTCGATCTGGGGTTGCCCCCCGATGTCGATGGCGCGACCGAGGGCCTCGCCACCCTGCAACAAATCCTGGCGCTCGCCCCTGCCACCAAGGTCATTGTCGTCACCGGCAATCTCGATCGCAGCAATGCGGTTCAAGCGATTCGCCTGGGCGCTTACGACTTTTTCCAGAAGCCGTTTGACCCCGACATTCTGGCGCTGATGATCGCCCGCGCGCTGCACCTGCATGCACTTGAAAACGAAAACCGCATGTTGCTCTCCAAGCAGAGTGGATCGGCGCTGCGTGGCCTGATCACCAGCAGTGAATCGATGCTCAAGATCTGCCGCACCGTGGAAAAAGTTGCCCCCGCCAATGTCACGGTGCTGCTGCTGGGTGAATCCGGCACCGGCAAAGAAGTGTTGGCACACGGCGTGCACGACCTCTCACCACGCGCAGGCAAACGCTTTGTGGCGATCAACTGCGCGGCGATTCCCGACACCCTGCTCGAATCCGAACTGTTCGGCTATGAAAAAGGCGCGTTCACCGGCGCTGCCAAACAAACCGCCGGCCGCATCGAATACGCCAACGAAGGCACCCTCTTCCTCGATGAAATCGGCGACTTGCCGCTACCACTGCAAGCCAAGTTTTTGCGCTTTCTGCAGGAACGGGTGATTGAACGACTCGGCGGGCGCGGTGAAATCCCGGTCGACGTTCGCGTCATTTGCGCCACCCACCGCGACCTCACCGGCATGATCAAGGAAGGCAGCTTCCGCGAAGACTTGTATTACCGGCTATCCGAAATCACCGTCAAAATCCCGCCGCTGCGTGAGCGCCCCGGCGATGCTGTCTTGCTGGCGCAGGCTTTTCTCGAACGCAACGTGCACGAAATGGGTCGCAACATTCGCGGCTTCAGCACCGATGCGCTGAATGCGCTCGAAGCGCATGGCTGGCCGGGCAACGTGCGTGAACTGGAAAATCTGGTCAAGCGCGCCACCATCATGGCCGACGGCACCCAGATCACCGCCAGCGACCTCGGCCTCGAACCTGGCCATGCGGATCCGCAACCGCTCAATCTACGCCAGGCTCGCGAGCAAGCCGAGCGACAGGCCATCACCCGCGCGCTCGCCCAGACCGACGGCAGTGTCGCTCAGGCTGCCGAACTACTGGGCATCACACGCCCCACCCTGTATGACCTGATGGCAAAAATTGGCCTGAAATAAATTCGCCGCCCCTCATCCGCCCGTGTCCCCCGGAGCCCCCATGCCCCCGTTTAGCACCGCCTCACGCCTTCTGCTGGCCTTGATCCTGGGCAGCAGCCTTTTGACGGCCTGCGGCGAGAAAGACAGCGCCACCCTGCTAAAAGAAGCCAAAGCCAGTATCGCGGCAGGGGAGTTTAAAACCGCGACGATCCAGCTTAAAAACGCCATCGACCAGGACGAAACCAACGCCGAGGCGCGCTTTGAACTGGGCAAGTTGTATCTCACCCGGATGGATCTGGCCAGTGCAGAAAAAGAGTTTCGCCGCGCCCGTGAAGCCGGCATCGCCGCCGGTACGGTCAACCCGATGATTGCGCGCACATTGCTGATGCAACAGGAATATCAGCGCGTGCTCAACGAACTCCCCGCGCCAACCGACTCCAGCGCCGATGCCGCAACGTTGCTGGCACTGCGCGCCACCGCCGAACTCGGCCTGCGGCGCACAGACGACGCCCGCAAAACACTCCAGCACGCGCGTCAGATCGCGCCCGACAATGCCTGGGTCCATCTGGCACTGGCCCAGCTGGCCCTGGCAGATCGCGATCCCGTCCTGGCGTCGCAGGAGATCGAACTCGCGCTGCGCATCGACCCCACACACCTGGACGCCCTGATCATGAAAGGCGATCTGTTGCGCGCCAGCGGCAAAGAGACCGAGGCGACTGCGGTCTACCGTGAAGTCATCCGGCTGAATCCGCAACACAGCAACACCCGGCTCGCGCTTGCAAGCATCGCCATCAACCAGAATCAGCTGGTCAACGCCCGCAAGGAAGTCGATGCCGCCCTGAAAGTCACCCCCGGCAGCCTGCAGGCGCGTTACCTCGAAGCGCTGATTGATTTTCAGGAAAAGAAAACCGAACGCGCGCGCGACCGCCTGGCGGCGGTTCTGAAAAAAGCGCCTGACTTTGTTCCTGCCCTGCTGCTTGCTGGCGCAATCGAGTTCTCGCTCGGCAACATGCAAACGGTCGAAACGCATCTCAACAAGGTGATCAAGGTCACACCGGACAATGTGTATGCCCTGCGCCTGCTGGCCGCGTCACAACTCCGCCTCGGCCGGGCAGATGACGCGGCGCGCACCCTCGCTCCGGCGCTCAAGGCGGCGCAACCCGATATCGGTGTCCTCATTGTTGCTGGTGAAATCGCGCTGGCCCAAAAAGACTATCCCAAGGCGTCGGGTTATTTCGAGCAGGCCGCCACACTCAGCCCCGACAGCGCGGCCATTCGCACTGAACTCGGCATTTCCCGACTGGCGCAAGGCGACAGCCGCGCAATGGCTGACCTGCAAAGCGCAGCCGGCATGAAAGGCGGCGGCATTCGCGCAGACACCGCCATCATTCTCAACCAGCTTGAGCGCAAACAGTTTGATGCCGCGCTGGCCAGCATCAGCGCACTGGAAAAGAAGCAGGCCGCCACTCCGCTGACCTGGAATTACCGGGGAGCCGCCTATCTCGGCAAACAGGACCGCGCCCGCGCCCGCGACAGCTTCAGCCAGGCGCTCAAGCTCGATCCCGCGTTTTTCCCAGCTGCTGCCAATCTGGCGCAGCTCGACCTGCAGGACAAACAGCCCGCCGCTGCGCGCCAGCGTTTCGAAGGCATTCTCAAAGTCGACCCCAAACACCTCAACGCCATGCTCGCGCTGGCCGACCTGGCACAACGCGACAAGGATGACAAAGCCTATGTCGCATGGCTGGAAAAGGCGGCGACCATTCATCCGCAGGCGCTGCAACCGCGCATCGCACTGGCGCGCCACCTGTTCGCCAAGGGGGATAAAAACCAGGCCCTCGCTATCGCCCGCGAAGCCGTGAATGCCCAGCCGGATAGCGCCGTCGCGCTCGATTTACTCGGCAGCACCCAACTGGCGCTTGGAGACACCGCCAACGCACTGGGCAGCTACCGCAAACTGGTCGAACGCCAACCCGGCCAGGTTGCTCCGCTGCTCAAGCTGGCGACCGCGCAAATCGTGGCCAAGGACCTGACCAGCGCACGCAAAACGCTGCAAACCGTCCTGCGTATCCAGCCTGATTTGCTGGAAGCCCAGGTCATGCTGGCCAGCATCGAGATTCAAAGCGCACACCTGGATGACGCACTCAGGCTGGCCAAGCTCGTGCAACAGCAAAAGCCCAAGCATCCGGCCGGCTACATTATTGAGGGCGATGCCGCTTATGCAGGCAAGGATTATTCCGCTGCGCTCACGGCATTCGAGCGCGCCCACACGCTGACGCCCTCAGGCACCCTGCTCACCCGCCAGTTGAAAGTGCTGAACGCCATGCAACGCACGGAAGAAGGTGAAAATCGACTGGCCACCTGGTTGGCTAACCATCCGCAAGATGCCAGCAGCCGCGCCGTGTTGGCTGAAAGCCTGATCAAACGCAAACAGTTCGCCGCCGCAAGCGAACAGTATTTGATCCTCAACAGCAGCAATCCGAACACCTTGCTGATCCTGAATAATCTTGCCTGGACACTCTTTGAAACGGGGGACAAGCGTGCCGCGACGTTCGCCGAACAAGCGCTCAAACTGGCGCCGGATAATCCTGCCGTAATGGATACGCTGGGCTGGATTCTGGTTCAACAAAAGCAAACCGCACGCGGCATCAAATTACTACAACAGGCGCTGACCCAATCCCCCGATGCCGCAGAAATCCAGTATCACCTGGCTGCAGCGTATGCGCAGTCAGGCGACACCGTGCGTGCGCGGGGTGAACTTGAACGCCTGCTGGCGAACGGTCTGGCTTTTCCCCAGGAAGCAGACGCGCGCGCCCTGCTCAAACAACTGCAGGCCAAACCGCGCTAATCCCGAGCGGCTTACTTGCGCAGGCTGTCGCGAATCTCGCGCAGCAGCACCACATCCTCCGGCGTAGCGGCGGGCGCAGCGGGCGCTTCCGCTTTCTTCAGCCGGTTCAACTGGCGCACCATAACGAACACAATGAACGCCAGGATGATGAAGTTGAGCAGGATGGTGAGGAAATTTCCGTAGGCGAACACCGGCACGCCGGTTTTTTTCACTTCTGCCAAGGTCATGGCAACGCCGTCCGGCACACTGCCAAGCGCAATAAACATATTGGTGAAATCGAGGCCGCCGAACAGGGTGCTGGCCAGCGGCATGATGAGATCGTTGACGATCGAGTCGACAATCTTGCCGAAAGCCGCGCCGATGATGACGCCGACCGCCAGATCCATGGCATTGCCCTTGACCGCAAATTCCTTGAACTCAGACATGAATCCCATGTTTTTCTCCCTGAAAGTTGAATTGAAGTGAATTGAAGCACCCAGATAATAGTAAAACATCACGCATGCGGGCTACAGCCTTCATGTAAATTCTCATCTGCTTGGTGGGCGTTCCCGACACGGGTAAAATGCCCTTCCTTATGCGTATCGGTTCCCACCTCCTCAAAAACCGTCTGGTCGTTGCCCCCATGGCCGGGGTGACCGACCGGCCGTTCCGTCAGCTTTGCAAAAAGCTGGGCGCGGGCATGGCGGTGTCCGAAATGGTGACCTCGAATTCGCTGCTCTATGGTTCGGCCAAGACCGCGCGGCGCGCCAACCACGAGGGCGAAGTCGACCCAGTCAGCGTGCAGATCGCCGGCGCCGACCCGGCGATGATGGCTGAGGCCGCACGCCACAACGTCGATCGCGGCGCGCAGATCATCGATATCAACATGGGTTGCCCGGCCAAGAAAGTGTGCAACGTGATGGCGGGTTCCGCGCTACTGCAGGACGAGGCGCTGGTCGGGCGCATTCTTGACGCCGTGGTGAAGGCGGTTCCCGAGGTGCCGGTGACGCTGAAAATCCGCACCGGCTGGGATCGCGAACACCGCAATGCGCTGAATATTCTCAGGATCGCCGAAAACGCCGGCGTGCAGGCGTTGGCGATGCATGGCCGCACCCGCGCCTGCGGCTATAGCGGCAACGCCGAATACGACACCATCCGTGCGGTGAAAGCCGCAGCACGCATTCCGGTCATCGCCAATGGCGACATCACCTCGCCAGAAAAGGCAAAATTTGTTCTGGAATACACCGGCGCCGACGCGGTCATGATCGGCCGCGCCGCGCAAGGTCGGCCATGGATTTTTCGCGAGATCGAACACTTCCTCAACACCGGCGAACACCTGCCGCAGCCCGAAGTGACGGAAATCCATAGCGTGCTGCTTGAACACATCCACGACCTGTACGCGTTTTATGGCGACGTCACCGGCGTGCGCGTGGCGCGCAAGCATATCTCCTGGTACACCCGTGGCCTGATCGGCAGCAGCGCATTTCGCCACACCATGAACCAGCTTGACTCGGTGAGCGAACAACTCGCCATGGTCAACGACTATTTCTCGCAGGCTGCACGCGCGGATAGCCGCCTGCGCTACGAAGCGTCGAGCGACGCTCACCCGGAATCCTGTTGCGCAAGCAACCAAAAAAACCAAACCACGCAAGACTTGCCGCCCGTCACTCGGCTCGCGG
>JAABQE010000292.1 GCA_011391655.1 Hydrogenophilales bacterium | reverse complement strand
ATATCGCGGATTTCAGGGTAATTCTGGTAAGCGTAGTCGGCCAGAATGGCCAGATCGAGCGCGGTCGAGCGGTTGCCGCTCGACAGGCCGGTGGGCTCCACGTACACCGTGTCGCGCATGCCCAGCGCCAGCGCCATGCGGTTCATGTTCGCGACGAAGCGGTCGATTCCACCCGGGTAGGTGCGCCCCAGCGCATGCGCCGCGCGGTTGTCGGACGCGATCAGCGCCAGATGCAGCAGTTGGCCGCGCGTGTAGCGGGACCCGATGGCCAGGCGCGAACCGGTGCCCTTGAGGGTGTCACGGTCCTCGTGGGTGATGGTGATCTGTTCGTCCAGCGGTTGGTCAGCGTCCATCACCAGCATCGCGGTCATCAGTTTGGTGATCGAGGCGATCGGCGTCTGCAGGGTGGCATTTTTCGCCAGCAGTTGCTGGCCACTTGCCTGGTCGAACACCAGCACCGAATGTGCGCTCAGTTCCGGCATCGTCGCGGAATCGGAGGTGGCCTGCGGGGCCGGCATGGTTGCGTCAGCCGAGTCGCTCCATTGCACGAAGGCGCGGCTGTCGCCTGCGACGGCGCTGGCCTGGGCGCACAATAAAATCAATCCGGACAAAACAGCTTTCATATGCATCTGCTTTAATGAAGGGCGTTGAGAATTTAACACCATGGGCGATTTACGGACATTCCGGTCCAAACTTGAAAACAACAATTCATGGCATTTGTCCAAATATTTTGAGTCCTAGATTGACGGTTTAGCAAAATTCATTATATATAGCAAGGAGATGCGAGACCTTTCGAACAATTTACTGAAGAAATCAGGGCTAACAGCGTGTCTCTGTGCCCCGGGTGTGGTGGCCGAGGCGCTGGAACTGCTGATGCGGGGCGAAGCCGCCCAGGCGGAGTTTGCCGCCTGTGCGCGCTTCGATCCGGTGCTGGCCTTGCGGCTGCAGCGCTTGCCCGCGGGTTTCGGTCTTGAGCATCCGGACCTGCTTCGCGCATTGCTGCTGGCGGCACCGGTTGCGGCGGGGGCGGCGCAGGCAAGCTACGCGGTGAACTGGCGGCAATCGATCGGCGTTGCGCATCTGGCGCAGGCGCTGGCCTTGCGCACTGGCGTGGCCGATGCCGAAGCGGCCTGGACGGCGGGCCTCGCCCACAATCTTGCAGCCTATTTCGATCCCGGCATGAGCCCGCTGGCGCATGCCGCCGACTGGCTGGACGGGATGGATCCAGACGGCTGGGTGGCCGACGCGGTGCGCTACCACGCCGAACCGCTGACGCGCGGGCGTGCCGCGCATTCGCTGGTCCGCATCGTCCAGCTCGCCTATCAACTGGTGACCCGTGCCGACGCGGTGGACAGCGTGGATGTGCGTGCCGCGCTCGCCGCCCTGCAAATCGGTGCGGGCGAGTCTGCCCAGTTGCTGGCCGACAGCCAGGCGCAGGTGCGCCAGCAGGCGCTGCGTTTTGGGCTGGCCGATGCCGTGGTGCAGGCGAGTGGCACCGGGTTTGATCGGCTTGCCTGCCTGTATGCGGCGCAGGCCGCGCAATCGGCGCTGCACGGCCATTTCCGTCACGCAGGCGAAAGCGGACAGGTGTTTTCGCGGTTGCAGGATGCGCTGCGCGCGTTGTTCGGCGTTGACCGCGCCTGCCTGTTTGCACCCGCTGCCGATGCATGCCTGCGGCCGAGTGCGCTGATCCCGGCGGCCTCCGGTCTGGGCGCGTTGGCGATCCCGCCTGACGACGGCCATTCGGCGCTGCCGCGTGCACTTGCGCGCAATGCGCCCCAGCAATTCGAGCGTGGCGAGGCGGACGCAGCCTTGGTCGACGAGCAGATCGCGCGCCTGCTTGGCGTGTCCAACTTCCTTTGCCAGCCCCTGTCGCTAAGCGACGGGAGGGTTGGCGTGCTGGTGGTGGGGGATGTGGCGGCCGGCCTGAGCGCGTCGCCGCTGTGGCGATTCCTCCTGGCCGAATGCACCGAGGCCTTGTGGCCGCTTCCCGCAAAGGCACCTTCGCCTGCAATGGCTGCGCCGGCACCCGTCGTGCCGGCAGACGATATTCCGCGGGATCGGGTGCGCCGTGCCGTGCACGAGGTGGCCAACCCGCTCACCATCATGCGCAACTACGTCAATCTGCTTTCCGATCGCCTGGGCGCGGATTCGACGGTGCAGCGTGACCTCAGCATCATCAGCGACGAAATCGAGCGGGTGGGGCGCATCGTGCGCGGCATCACCGCAGCCGAGGAACACGCCCCGCCCGCCACGGCACTCGAACTGGTATCGGTCAACAGCGTGGTCTCCGAACTGGTGCGGATGGCGCTCGGCACCCTGTTCGCCCCGAACAAGGTCAACGTGCAGATCGACCTCAACCCCGACGTGCCGCCGCTGCCGCTGCAGAAGGATCTGCTCAAACAGGTGCTGTTCAATCTCGCCAAGAATGCGGTCGAGGCCATGAACGCGGGTGGCCATCTCAAATTCACCACGCGGCTGGTCGATGTGGACGGCCAGCGCCAGATCGAGATCGAAGTGGCCGACACCGGCCCCGGATTGCCGGCGGCAGTGGCGACACGGCTGTTCGAACCGGTGGTCAGCGAAAAGGGCGGCGATCATGCCGGCCTTGGTTTGTCCATCAGCCGCAGCCTGGTCGAGCGCATGCATGGCCAGCTCAGTTGCGCCAGCACGCCGCAAGGCACCCATTTCCTGATTCGCCTGCCCACCCTGCAGCAAGGCCAGGCCCCGCTCATGACAACACGCTACGGGCCGATGTAGCCCGTGCTCAAGGAGAATTTCCGTGTCAGACGATTCCATTGAACCTTCGCCACTGATTCGAACGGTCAGCAGTTTTCCGGTGCGCCCCCGCCTGCTGCTGGTGGACGACGAGCCGCTGATACTGGAAGGCTTGAGCCGCCTGCTGAGCGTCCGTGATTACGAGGTCTTGACGGCCAACGGCGGCTGCGAAGCCCTGATCGCCATCGGCAAGCAACTGTTCGACATCATCCTGCTCGATCTCGGCATGCCCGACCTGGACGGCAACGAGGTGCTGCGCTTCGTTGCCGAGCGCTGCCCCGATACGCCTGTGATCGTGGTGTCCGGCGACAGCACCATCGATGCGGCGATCCGTGCGCTGCGCGGCGGGGCCTCGGACTTCGTGCGCAAGCCCTATGAGTCGGAGGAGTTGCTGCGCCGCATCGACAACACCCTGACGCGGCGGCGGCTGGAAAAGGAAAACAACCATATCCTGCAGCGCCTGCAGCAGTCGGAAAAGTGGCACCGTTTCCTGGTCAACAGTTCGCCCGATTTCATCTACACCCTGGACTGCGAAGGCCGCTTCACCTTCGTCAACGACCGTGCCGAAAGCCTGATCGGCTATCGGCGTGATGAATTGCTTGGCCAGCATTACAGCCTGGTGATCCACGAGGACGACATCGCACGCGCCGAACACATCTTCAACGAACGCCGCGCCGGAGACCGTAGCGCGCGAAACATCGAGATCCGCCTCAAGTGCAACCCGGGGATGCGTCGCCCGCGTCCGATGAACGGCCGCTGCAAGTCGGTCGAGCTGACTGCCACTGGCATGTACGACGAGGAGGCGGGTCCCTTCGAGCAGCGTTTCATCGGCAGCTACGGCGTCGCCAAGGACGTCACGGAGCGCAAGCAGGCCGAGGAGACGGTGCACTATCAGACCTATCATGACCTGCTGACCGGACTGCCGAACCGCGCCCTGTTCCGCGACCACCTCGGCCTCATGGTGGCACAGGCCAAACGTACCCACAATCCGCTGGCGGTGCTGAGCCTTGATCTGGACCACTTCAAGGTGATCAACGACTCGCTGGGTCACACCATCGGCGACGAAATGCTGCTCGCCGTCGGGGCACGCCTGCGCCAGTGCCTGCGCGAAGGCGACACCCTGGCGCGGCTTGGCGGCGACGAGTTCGCCGTGCTGCTGCCCACGCTGGTGTCGCGCGGCGATGTCGAGCACATCTGCCGCAAGATCATTCAGGTGCTGTCCAAGCCTGTGTACGTCAAGGGCCATGAAATCTACGTCTCGGTCAGCATCGGCGCCTGCGTCGCCCCGGAAGACGGCGAGCAGGTCGACAGCCTGATCCGGCAGGCTGAAATCGCCATGTACCGGGCCAAGTCGCAGGGCCGCAGCCGCCTGCAGTTCTGGGAATCCGGCATGCAGGCGCCCTATTCCGAACGCATGCAGATCGAGGTCGACCTGCGCCGTGCCCTGGCGCGCAACGAATTCGTCTTGTTCTATCAGCCGCAGGTCGATGCCCAGACGGGCGAAGTGCGCGGCTTTGAAGCCCTGCTGCGCTGGTGGCATCCGCAGCGCGGCTTGCTGACCCCCGCCGACTTCATCCCGGTGGCCGAAGAGTCCGGCGTCATCGTTCCCATCGGCGACTGGGTGCTGCGCCAGGCGGGTGCGCAGATGGCCGAATGGCGCAAGGCCGGGCTGCCGCCAGTGCGCCTGTCGGTCAACATTTCGGCGCGTCAGCTCGAAAGCGCCGACTTCGTCGACAGCGTCATGCGCGCGGTGCAGGTGTATTCGCTGGACGGCAATCTGATGGAGTTGGAGATCACCGAGAGCCTGCTGATGCGAGACTTCGAAGCCAATGCGATCAAGCTCGGACGGCTTTCCACGGCAGGCATCCGTCTCGCCATCGACGATTTCGGCACCGGCTACAGCTCGTTCAAATACCTGTCGCGCTTTCCCATTCATACCCTGAAGATCGACCAGTCTTTCGTGCAGGAACTCGACCGTGAAGAAAACATGTCCATCGTCAACGCGATGATTGCCATGGGCCGCGGCATGAAGCTGAACGTCGTTGCCGAGGGGGTCGAAACCGCCGGCCAACTGGCCAGGCTGCAACAGATGCAATGCCACGAAATACAGGGTTATTTCTACAGCGCGCCGATGTCCAGCCATGCTGCAACGGCGCTGCTGG
Source organism: Hydrogenophilales bacterium (assembly GCA_011391655.1). Next base: position 1,032 of record JAABQE010000292.1, on the reverse strand, counting down.
GCGAGAACGGGCGCGGCTTCGAGAAGAGCGACCGGCGCGTGGCCGGCTAACCCGGATTGATCAATTGCCGCGCTGCTTTAATGCAGGCGCGGCTCAATCCCCGCGCAGGGCGGCCTTGAACGCCCGGCGGCGCCGGTGCAAAGTGGGTTCGGTATAGCCGTTGGGCACGCGCCGACCGTGGAAAATCAGGTCTTGCGCGGCCTGGAAAGCCAGGCTGATGTAGTGCGGCGCCATGTTGATGTAATGCGGGTCGCCGGCATTCTGCTGATCCACCAGGCGGGCCATCCGCTTCAACGATTCCAGCACCTGGGTTTCGTTCACGATGCCGTGATGCAGCCAGTTGGCAATGTGCTGGCTGGAAATGCGCAGCGTTGCCCGGTCTTCCATCAGGCCGACGTTGTCGAGGTCCGGCACCTTGGATGCGCCCATGCCCTGGTCGATCCAGCGCACCACATAACCGAGCAGGCCCTGGATATTGTTGTCCAGTTCCTGCCGGATGTCTTCCGGCGACCAGGCCGGCTTCGTCACCACCGGAATCGCCAGCAGGTCATCGAGCGAGGCGCGTTCGCGTTGCCGTAGCGCGATCTGGCGCGCAAACACATCCACCCGGTGGTAGTGGATGGCGTGCAGGGTGGCGGCAGTAGGCGATGGCACCCAGGCGCAGTTGGCGCCGGCTTCGGGGTGCGCCTGCTTCGAGGCCATCATGCCGGCCATCAGATCGGGCATGGTCCACATGCCCTTGCCGATCTGCGCCCGGCCCGCGAGGCCGCAAGCCAGCCCGATGTCCACGTTCCAGTTCTCGTAGGCTTGGAGCCAGGCTGCGGATTTCATCTCGTTTTTTCTAAGCACCGGCCCCGCCTCCATCGAGGTATGAATCTCGTCGCCGGTACGATCGAGAAAGCCGGTATTGATGAAGATCAGGCGCTCGCGCGCCTCGCGGATGCAGGCCTTGAGATTGAGCGTGGTGCGGCGCTCCTCGTCCATGATGCCGATCTTCAGTGTATTGCGTGGCAGGCCCAGCACGTCCTCGAT
>JAABQE010000291.1 GCA_011391655.1 Hydrogenophilales bacterium | reverse complement strand
CGGGTTTGAATCCGTATGTCTATGAAGTGCGTGACGGGCGCATCGTGCGGCGCCCGCTCGACGATGCGAAAAAGCTGCTGGCCGAGGCGGGCTATCCCAACGGCCGCCACTTCAAAACCGGCGAGCCGCTGGTGCTGTATTTCGACACCATGGCGAGCGGCCCGGATGCCAAATCGCGGCTCGACTGGATGAAAAAGCAGCTCGACAAGCTCAACGTGCAACTGGTGGTGCGCGGCACCGACTACAACCGCTTCCAGGACAAAATTCTCAAGGGCAACGCGCAACTGTTCGAATGGGGCTGGAACGCCGACTACCCTGATCCAGAGAATTTCTTCTTCCTGTTGTATGGCCCGCATAAAAAGGTCGGCACCGGCGGCGAGAACGCGGCCAACTACGACCGCGCTGAGTTTAATCAATTGTTCGAGCAGATGAAGGACATGGACAACGGCCCGGCGCGCCAGCAGGTGATCGACGCCATGCTGGAGATCGTGCGCCGCGATGCGCCATGGATGTATGCCTATTACCCCAAGTCATTCGGCCTGGGTCACGGCTGGGTGCATAACGTCAAACCCAATTTGATGGCGAACAACACGCTCAAGTATCGCCGCGTCGATCCCGCGCTGCGCGAGACCCGGCGTGAAGCATGGAATCGCCCGGTGCTGTGGCCGATTGCACTGATGCTGGGCGCAATGATGGTTGTCATTGCGCCAGCCGTGATCGCCTGGCGGCGGCGTGAAAAAGGCCGGGCGTGATGGATAAACTTTCTGGAACTGACTGACCAGCCATGCGATATCAGGGAAAAATTATCAAATGGAAAGACGATAAAGGTTTCGGCTTTGTCGTTCCCAAGGGGGGTAGCCAGCAGGTTTTTGTGCACGCTCGGGGTTTTTCCAACCGGCAGCGACGTCCGGTGGTGGGCGCTGCAGTCAACTACGAATTGGGCAGTGATGCACAAGGCCGTTGTTGTGCCACGGATCTTCGTTATGCAGACGAAAAGCCGGCATCGATTGAACTGAGGATCAGCATCGTGCCCATGCTTTGGGCACTCATGTTCTCAGTTTTGCTGACGGCCATGGTTTGGTCGGGGTATATCCCGATGGCCGTGGCAGTAGCCTATCTGGTGGTAAGCCTGATAACTTTTATTGCTTATGCATTAGATAAAAGTGCGGCCAAGTCTGGCCAATGGCGGACGCAGGAAAGCACCTTGTTCTTCTTTGGGCTGGTGGGTGGGTGGCCAGGTGCGATTTTTGCGCAACAACTGTTTCGTCATAAATCGAGCAAACGCGAATTCCAAATCATTTTCTGGCTGACCGTGTTATTCAACTGTGGCGCGTTGTTCTGGGTGCTCTCGCCTAATGGTGAGGATTTTCGCCTGCTATTGAATGGGATGATCTGAGCCATGTTCGCCTATCTTCTGCGCCGCCTGCTGTACGCCATTCCGATCCTGATCGGGGTGAACCTGCTGACGTTTGCGCTGTTTTTCGTTGTCAATACGCCGGACGACATGGCGCGGTTGCAACTTGGCGCCAAGCATGTAACGCCGGAGGCCATCACGCGCTGGAAAGTCGAGCATGGGTACGACAAGCCCTTGCTGGTCAACCCGCAGGCCGAAGGCGCCGGGCAGTTCACCGACACGATTTTCTTTACACATTCGGCGGCGATGTTCGCCTTCGAGTTTGGCAAGGGCGACGATGGCCGCAACATTGGCAACGAAATTCAAAACCGCATGGGGCCGAGCCTGGCGATTGCACTGCCGGTGTTTGTGGTCGGGCTCATGGTCAACATCACCTTTGCCTTGCTGATGGTGTTTTTCCGTTCCACCTATCTCGATTTGTGGGGGGTGGTGCTGTGCGTGGTGTTGATGTCTATTTCCGGGCTGTTCTACATCATCGCGGGGCAGTATTTCATTTCCAAGTTGTGGAATCTGCTGCCCATTTCAGGATTTTCAGGTGGCATCGACGGCCTCCGGTTCATCCTGCTGCCAGTGCTGATCAGCGTGGTGGCCGGTGTCGGCAGTGGCGCGCGCTGGTATCGCACCATCTTCATCGAAGAAATCGGCAAGGACTATGTGCGCACCGCGCGCGCCAAGGGCTTGAGTGAAGTGCGCGTGCTGTTCCGCCACGTGCTGAAGAACGGCATGATCCCGATCCTTACCGGCGCAGTGGTGGTGATTCCCACGCTGTTCATGGGCAGTCTGATCACCGAATCCTTCTTTGGCATTCCGGGCTTGGGCAGCTACACCATCGATGCGATTCAGGCGCAGGATTTCGCCGTGGTGCGGGCGATGGTCTTCCTCGGCTCGGTGCTCTACATCGTCGGACTGATCCTCACCGATCTGTCCTATTCGTGGGTCGATCCGCGGGTGCGGCTGCAATGACGGCTGGTTCAATCAACTTCGTACCCGTCATCCTGTGGACCGATGGTCTGATCTTCGCGCTTCTGGCGGGCGTGCTGGTCATGGCGTGGGGCATCAGCCGTCAGGAACATCTGCGCGCACCGTGGGCGGCGGTCGGACGGCGGCCGATGGCGATGGGCGCGGCGCTGGTGCTGGGGGTGTTCCTGGTGATCGGTCTCGCCGATTCGCTGCATTACCGCGAACAGCTGGCCGACAGCCCGGCGGACAAGCCACAATACTCGGTCGAGGTGCTGTCCGCGTTCGATGCGCTGGTGGGCGGCTTGCGCACGCAGCAGGAAAAAACCTATTCCGCGCCGCTGGCGATGCAGTTGTACGCCAAGGAGTTCGTCGAGCAGAACGGCGCGACGGTGCGCGCGTATCCGCGCCTGCAATACGGCGGCGCACACCTCAAGGATGCCGCGGATCGGTTGCCGGATATCGCCCGCCGCAGCGCCATCGGCCTCGCGCAAGGACTGGCCGTCAGCCTGATGCTGTTCGGCTTGCTGGCCGTCTGGCAGGCGCGCCGCACGCACGCATCGCTGGGGGAGTGGCTAACCCGATGGCGCGACGCCCGGCTCGGCTGGCCGGGGCGCACCGTGGTCTTCATCGTGATGCTGATGTTGATGCTGGGCGGCGTGCTAATGCAGCTGGCTTCGACCTACCACGTCTTCGGCACCGACAAGGTGGGGCAGGACGTGCTCTACATCACCCTCAAGAGTATCCGCACCGGGCTGGTGATCGGCACGCTGACCACGCTGGTGACTCTGCCGCTGGCGATCGGTCTCGGCATCGCGGCGGGCTATTTTCGCGGCTGGGTAGACGATGTCATCCAGTATGTCTACACCGTGCTGAACTCGATCCCCGGCGTGCTGCTGATTGCGGCGGCGGTGCTGATCGTGCAGGTCTATATCGAATCGAATCCCGGGCTGTTCGACAACGCCGCCGCGCGCGCCGATGTGCGCCTGCTGGCGCTCTGTCTCATCATGGGGATGACCAGCTGGACCGGGCTGGCGCGCTTGTTGCGAGGCGAGGCGCTCAAGCTGTCCACGCTGGACTACATTGACGCCGCACGCGCGTTTGGCGTCTCCCACGCGCGCATCATCAGCCGCCACATTTTCCCCAACGTGTTTCACCTGGTGCTGATCGCCATTGTGCTGGATTTTTCCGGCCTGGTGCTGGCCGAGGCGGTGCTGTCTTACGTCGGCGTCGGCGTCGATCCCAGCATGCACAGCTGGGGCAACATGATCAATGGCGCGCGGCTCGAACTCGCGCGTGAACCCACCGTGTGGTGGCAGCTTGGCGCGGCTTTCAGCTTCATGTTCACCCTGGTGCTGGCGGCCAATCTGTTTGCCGACGGCGTGCGCGATGCGTTCGACCCGCGTCTGGAGGGGCGGCGATGAGCGACTTGTTGCAGGTCGATCAACTCGTCGTCGACATCGGTTCGGTGCGCATCGTGGATGGCGTGTCGTTTCACATTGCTGCAGGCGAAACCTATGCGCTGCTGGGCGAATCGGGATGCGGCAAGTCGATGACGGCACTGGCCTTGATGCGCTTGCTGCCGGACGGCGGTCGCATCGTTTCCGGCGCAGTGCGCCTGGGCGCAGAAAACATCCTGGCGCTGCCCGAATCCGAGATGCGGCGCGTGCGCGGCGGCGGCATGGCGATGATTTTTCAGGAGCCGATGCTGGCGCTCAATCCAGTCATCAAGGTGGGCGAGCAGATTGCCGAAGCGCTGGTGCTGCACCAGGGGTTGCGTGGACAAGCGATCCAGGACGCGGCGCGTGCGCTGCTCGACGCGGTGGGCGTGCCGGACGCGACGCGACGGCTCGACAGCTACCCGTTCGAGCTGTCGGGCGGCTTGCGCCAGCGGGTGATGATCGCGATGGCGCTGGCCGGTCAGCCGAGGCTGCTGATCGCCGACGAGCCGACCACCGCGCTCGACGTCACCATCCAGGCGCAGGTGCTCGACGTGCTGCGCCGTCTGCGTGCCGAGCGCCAGATGGGCATGCTGCTGATCACGCACGACCTCGGCGTGGTAGCGGAAAACGCCGATCGGGTCGGCGTGATGTACGCCGGCGAACTGGTGGAGGAGGGCGCCCGCGATGACTTCTTTGCGAGTCCGCAGCACCCCTACAGCCGCATGCTGTTCGACGCGCTGCCGCGTCCCGGCGACGGCGGACGGCTCACCACGATTCCCGGACAGGTGCCCAGGCTCGATAGCCCGCTGCATGGCTGTCGCTTTGCGCCGCGTTGTCCGTTTGCCATTGCGCGGTGCCGTCTGGAATCGCCGGTGTGGCGGCAGCTTGACGGCCAGCACGTGCGCTGCCATCTGGCGGGCACCCTGCCGCCGCGCACGCTACCTGCAGTCAGTGCGCATTCGGTAGCGGATCAATCGAGCCGGGCGCTGTTGCAGGTGGAGGGTCTGAAGGTGCATTTTCCGATCCGGCGCGGCTTGATCCAGAGCACCATCGGCTACGTACGCGCAGTGGATGAGGTGTCGCTGTCGATTCAGGCTGGCCACACGCTGGCGCTGGTGGGTGAATCCGGCTGTGGCAAAACCACCGTGGGCAAGGCGTTGCTGCGGCTGATTGAGCCGACGGCGGGCAGCGTGGTGCTGGGCGGCACGACCATAGGCGCACAGAATGTGTCCACCCTGCGCCAGCAGGCGCAGATGGTGTTTCAGGATCCCTTCAGTTCGCTCAATCCGCGCATGCGGGTGGCTGACATCCTGCTCGAAGGCATGGACGCGTTGGGCATCGGCGCGGCCAGCGAACGCCGCGAGGCGGTGGCGCAATTGCTGCTGCAAGTGGGACTGCCAGACGACGCGGGCGGCCGTTATCCGCACGCGTTTTCGGGTGGCCAGCGGCAGCGCATCGCGATAGCACGGGCGCTCGCGGTGTCGCCACGCCTGGTGATCTGCGACGAGCCGACCAGCGCGCTTGACGTGTCGGTGCAGGCGCAGATTCTGAACCTGCTGAAAGACCTGCAAGGCCGGCTGGGCCTGGCGTATCTGTTCATCACCCACAATCTCGCCGTGGTCGACTATCTGGCGCACGAAGTGGCCGTAATGTATCTCGGCCGCATCGTCGAACACGGCGCGGCGGCCGACGTGCTGCGCGCGCCGCGCCATCCGTACACGCAGGCGCTGGTGAGTGCGGTGCCGCGTATCGACCCACGCCGCGATTCCCATGCTGGGCAAAGCATCATTCGCCTGGCGAGCGACCAGCCATCGCCGCTCAATCCGCCCATAGGTTGCCATTTTCATCCGCGCTGCCCACACGCCAGTGACGTATGCCGGCAAACTTATCCCGAACAAACTGATCTAGGCAGCGGACATTGGGTGCGCTGTCACTGGGTGGCGGGGCAGGCTTGATCGATGCGTTCCTGGGGTGTCAGCTGGCCTTGGTGTCGCCTTCGCTATGCTGTGGATGAGTAAAACCCTACAGCGCGTTTGGCGGGTGGAGCCGTTTCCGGAATGACATGTGACGGGTGCGAATACAGTTTATTCGCATATCAATCAATGCTGATTCAGCCCGTTTTCAAACACAGGGATGCGTGATGGTAAAAAATCAGGATCAGAGCAGAAGGAGTCTGCTGCTGTCCTGATTGCGAAAAGGACTTTCCGGTCTTGCCGGGAAGTATGCTGAGGCTATCGCTTGAGGAACAAGTGCGGCACGTGGCAGCCGGTACAGACGTTCGGCTTC
>JAABQE010000290.1 GCA_011391655.1 Hydrogenophilales bacterium | reverse complement strand
TGTCGGCCAGCATGCGGCTGACCGCATCGGACATTTTGTTGAGCGATACGCCGATGTGGTGGAGTTCCCGCACCCGGGGCAAGGGGGCGAGGTGGGTGAATTCTCCCTCGGCGACTTTGAGTGCCAGTTGCTCCATTTTGCGCAGGGGGGCCAGTGCGCGTGCCAGCAATAGGGCACCGAGCAGGGTGGCAACGGTCAGGAACAATAGTGTCAGCCACAGGGTGTTGCGGGCAATGATCCACATCTGCTGATAGGCAAAGCCGGGATGGCTGTTGATCTCAATGAGCGTGTGCTTCCCGCCGGACAGGGCGTCGGCCTGACCGCTGGCCATGCCCAGCGGCAGGATGCGTACGAACCAGTCGGGGACGCCATCTGTCTGGAGGGGGAGTGTGCGTTCCAGCAGGATGGAACCGTCGGGCCGGCTGAGTGTGATGCGCTGGTAGTAGCCGTTGTCGAACAGCGAGTCCACGCGGCTGGTCGTGGTGTCCGGCGCGTTGCCCAGTTGCACCGCCAGCACGCTGGCGGTGCTCTGCGCGTGGCTGGCCAATTGCCGTTGCAAAAAGTCGCGGGTGCCGGCAAGGTTGGTCATGAACAGGGTAAGTCCAAGCAGCAGGAGACTCAGGGCAAGCAGGCCGACGAGCAGGGTTTTAAGGCTGATGGTGGGTTTCATGTAATCCTTGTGCGCTTGTTCTGCTGCAAGCTGTTCAATATCTTATTCTGGAATTTCCCCGTCGGTTCGGTGCTAGTGAACCATGCTCGGTAGCATGCCGGTTGCCGATCCAAAAAACAATCGCATGTCGCCGGCCTGGGCCGGCTGAAGGCCGCTACTTTTTTGCACTAGCAGCGCTCCGCCACAAAGCCGATGGTGGCCCCCAGCGCCCGTTCATGTCGGTGTCCCGGTTGTCTGCCCGAAAAAGGAGTGCGTTTCAAAGCAACTTGTATTGAATTGATTGCCTCGCCACGTGAGTGAGCGCTTCATCACAAAATCGAACAGCAGCGGGTTGTGGCGACGGATCGCATGCAGCACCTCGGCGTCGCCCGCTCTCAGCAAGCCTGCGCGCACCAGCTCTTTCAGCAGATAAATGGGCAGGATCCCGGGCAGCGGGTAGTCGGACGCGTTCAGCAAGCGCGCCTGCCAGGCATGATTTTCCAGCAGGCCGGGCAGGATGGCGTAGCGGTGAAATTGCGGAATCGCGGAGAGGTCACCATACAGGTTGTGGCCGAGCGGTTCGTTCATCAGGCGGGCGAACAGTGCAAAGCTGGAGACTTGCTTCGGCTTGCTGCCCGTGTCCCAGTCATAGTCTTTCCCGAGTGACGCGCAATGCGCGGCGACCACGCGCACCCCGGCCGCCAGCGGACGGCGCAGGTGCAGCGGGTTGTTGTGGTCCTGGCGATGGCCTTCGCCGTTGACCGACAATTCGGTGCCGGTGTGCACGATCAGCGGTATGTGATGCCTTGTGAGCGCAGCGTAAAAGGCGTCGCATTGCGGCGAGGCGGGATGAATGCCCATGGCAGACGGCAGCCACTTTACCGCGCGTGCGCCGTCCCGGATGCATTGCTCCAGCAAGACCACCGCATCGCCGCGCGCGGGGTGCACCGACGCCACCCATTCAAAACGATCGGGGTAGCGTTGCGCCAGTGTGCGCACATGGGTATTGGGCACGTGGATGCCGGTGTGGGCGTCGTTAGCGTGGCTGTTGCTGTCGTGAAACTGTTCCATGGCGTAGAGCATGAACTTCACCCCCGGCGGAAACGCGGTGGTGAGGTGCAGCAGGCGCTCAAGATAGGCGGCATCTACGCCGCTGTCGCCGGATGCGCAGGCCGCATCCATGAACACGCGTTTCTGCGTGTACAGCAGGGGATGCGCGAGGCTGTCCATTGCCGGATTGACCCGCATGCCGCTGCCACTGTCGCCGGTGCCTGCGATATGCACATGCATGTCCCACACCTGGTGCGGGTCGAGTCCATCCCACGCCGCGCGAACCAGCGGATGATTGGCCAGCGCATCCGGCAAGCCTGGCAGGCAGGGATTGCGCCATTCGCCATCCGGCCACCAGCGGCTGCCGGCCCATGCGGCGGTGCCGAGGCCGGCCAGGCTGAGCATGAACGCGCGGCGTCTCATGCCGTAGCCGCCACGGTTTTCAGCATTTGATCATCGGTTTTGCCTGCGTCCAGAACGGTAAACACCAGCGCGACCCCCTGCGCGTCGGGTGGTATGCCGTGGATGGGGGATGGATTTTCATGTCTGCATGGTTCCACGGTTAGGCTGATCATGTCTGGGCCTTTATTGCCGGGTGCGGTTGAATTGTCGTGGGCGCTGTAAAGAGAAGTGTGCAATGACCGTTGAATGGTTGACCCCGCCACCCAGCCCGTTTGAAGCTATCGATCCAACACGATACCGTGCTCAAGAAAATCAAAGCCAAAGACCTGCAAAAGGGCATGCATCTGCACGAGTTGTGCGGATCGTGGATGGAGCACCCATTCTGGCGCAGCAAGTTCACCCTGACGGATCCCGACGACATCCGGCGCATTCTCGAGAGCGGCATCACCGATGTCTGGATTGATGTCGACAAGGGACTGGACATACCAAGCGAGACCCCCGTTAAAACCCGGCTTGAGACCGACATGTCCGTTACTGATGTGTTGATGGAAGCGGAAGTCGCGCAACACGTCAAGATGCCCAAGCCGGCATCGATGAGTGAGGAACTCCAGCGCGCCGCCTTGATCTGCTCCCGGGCCAAGCAAGCCGTTGTCTCCATGTTCCAGGAAGTGCGCATGGGCAACGCTATCTGTGCCGAAGCGGCCGGCGAACTGGTCGAAGAAATTTCCATGTCGGTGATGCGCAACCGGGGCGCGCTGATCAGCCTGGCGCGACTCAAGACGGCCGACGACTACACTTACATGCACTCCGTTGCGGTGTGCGCGCTGATGGTGTCACTGGCGCGGCAATTGGATCTGAGTGAAGAGGAAATACGCGAGGCTGGCATGGCGGGCCTGTTGCACGACCTGGGCAAAGCCCTGATGCCGATCAAGGTGCTCAACAAGCCGGGCAAGCTGACTGACGACGAGTTTCGCGTCATCAAGAGCCATCCGGTCGAGGGACACCGCCTGCTGGTCGAGGGCAAATCTGCCAGTGCCATCGTGCTGGATGTCTGCCTCCACCACCACGAAAAGATTGACGGCAGCGGCTATCCGGATCGGCTCGCGGGAGACGGAATCAGCCTTTTTGCCAAGATGGGCGCGGTGTGTGATGTGTACGATGCCATTACCTCCAATCGCCCCTACAAGGCGGGCTGGGATCCGGCTGAATCCATCCGCAAAATGACCGAGTGGAGCAAAGGCCATTTCGACGAGCGCGTGTTTCAGGCCTTCATCAAGAGTGTCGGCATCTACCCGGTCGGCTCGCTGGTGAAGCTCGGCTCAGGCCGCCTGGCAGTCGTGCTCGAGCAGACTGAAAATTCGCTGCTGGCACCGCGCGTCAAGGTGTTTTTCTCGACCAAATCGCAGGTCTATATCGTGCCGGAGCTGATCGACCTCTCACGTCCAGGCGCGACTGAAAAAATCGTCGGCCGCGAGGATGCGGCCAAGTGGGGAATCAAGAACCTGGACGAGCTTTGGTCTGGCTGATCCGCGTGAGCGGCTGGCTTGGCCCGCGCTATTGCAGGCGCACGCTGGCAGCCATTACCTCGAAGTCGGGCAGGCTGCGCTGAAAGTAGACAATCCCCGGAGCCTCGTATTGCAGGGTGAGGCGGGCTTTGGCATCGACCATGCCAAACATGACGCGCTCGATTGGCAGGCCGCGTTCATTCTTGTAGCGGATATGCTGGCGCACGGCGGGCTGGCCGCCGAGGCTGGCGGGGGCGTTGGAAACGACGTCGAGATTCGCGGGGGCGTCGTTGCTTTTCCATACGGCCAGGGCGAGCTCGGTGAGTTCGTGCGGCAGCAAGACCACTTTTTTGGGCGCTGAACCCGGTTGTGCGTGAGCGCCGGATGGACCGCGCTCATGGCCGCAAGCACTGGCGTTGCCAGTACACTTGCCGCCACCAGAATCACCGCGAAGAAGGTTCGCATGATGCAATACTCGAAAAAGGGGCTTTGCCCTTTGACAAATCCAGAATTCGATCAATTTCACCCCAGTCAACCCCGCCCCGGTGCCGCATGGCGCTGGGTGAGCGAGCGTGGCTTGCGCTTGGCGACGGGTGAGGCGACGCTGGCGCGCTATGCGGCACTGAGCAGGCTGAATCTGCCGGAAATCGAGGACATCATTCCGGCGGATGGCAGTGTATTGCTGATTCTGCGTCGGGGTACAGCGGTCTCGGCGGCGTTGCGACAGGCGCTGGCCGCTGCCCCGCAGGACGCGCCCGCGGTCGCGGGTATGCTGCATGAAATCACCGTGGAATATGGCGGCGCGGCGGGTCCCGACTTGGCCGGTCTGGCAGAACAGGTGGAGATGGACGTGGCTACCTATATAAATAGCCATTCAGCCGTGGAATATAGCGTCGTGTTTTTGGGGTTTCAGCCAGGTTTTCCGTATTTGCGTGGTTTGCAGCCCGTGCTGCACGCACCGCGCCGGGCGACGCCCCGGGTGCGGGTGGCGGCCGGCAGCGTGGCGGTCGGCGGCGGCTATTGCGGGATTTATCCTGCCAATGGCCCCGGCGGCTGGCATCTGATTGGCCGCACCGATGCCGTTTTGTTCGATCCGCAGCGCGCAGCCCCCACTTTGCTGGTGCCGGGTGACCGTGTGCGGTTCATTCCGGCATGATCGACGTCCTGCGAGCCGGCCTGTGCGATCTGGTGATGGATCAGGGGCGCTTCAGCTATGGCGCGCTCGGCGTGCCGGTGGGCGGCGCCGCTGATCCGGCGGCGTTGGCGGCAGCCAATCGACTGGTGGGGAATGAAACGGATGCGGCCGGGCTTGAATGTGTCCTGGCGGGGGCGACGTTAAACTTCCCGACAGGCGGTGTGGTGGCGCTAACCGGCGCACGCTTTGTGGCCACCCGCAGCAGCGGTACAGCGGTGGTTTGGAACGCCACGCAGGTGCTGGCCGCAGGCGAGACCCTGACACTGGGACGAGCGGAGGCGGGTTGCCGCTGCTGGCTGGCGGTGCGCGGCGGGATTGCGGTTTCGCCGGTGATGGGCAGTCGCAGCACCTGTCTGCCCGCAGGTTTCGGCGGTTATCAGGGGCGGGCGCTGCAAAGCGGGGACACGCTGCCCATTGGTAGCGGATCGGGCGAGGGACGGCAGTTGCGTGCGCGGCCCCCGGGATGTCAGCCCAGCCCGGCCGGCGCGTTGCGCGTGGTCGCAGGGCCGCAGACAGAGTGGTTCGATGATGCCGGACTGGCAGCGTTTTTCAGCAGCCTTTATCGGGTGGACGCGGCATCTGACCGGCGCGGCGTGCGGCTACGCGGTGCGGCCGTGTCGCATCGCCGGCTGGAACTACCCTCACAGGGGGTGCTGCCCGGAGCGATCCAGGTTCCGCCCGACGGCCAGCCGATCATCCTGGGGTGGGATGGCCCGGTCACCGGCGGTTACCCGGTGATTGCCGGGGTGATCGCAGTGGACTGGCCGCGACTGGCGCAGCTCCAGCCGGGCGACGCAGTGCAGTTTGTAACCATTGAAGTCGACGCGGCACAGGCACTGGCCGCTGCAAGCTGGACTATTGAGGATGGGGCAAGCGAGGATGCCTCAATCGAGGCGGCCGGATGATCGAGCTGAATGCTGATGTTGGTGAAGGCTATGAAGACGGCAGGCTGATGCCCTACCTGAATCGGGTGTCGATTGCCTGCGGCGGCCATACCGGCGACGTTGCCAGCATGACGGCCGCTTTGCTGTTGGCTGCCGAGTATGGCGTGGCGGCAGGCGCGCACCCGAGTTATCCCGACCGCGCCCAATTCGGCCGCCGCGCGCTGGCAGCGTCAGCCGGTGAGGTCGCGGCATGGGTGACAGAGCAAGTCGGGGAGCTGACCGAACAGGCCGCACGGCTGGGAATGCGGCTGATGCACGTCAAGCCGCATGGCGCACTCTACAACGTGGCCGCACGTGATGCTGTTACGGCGCGGGCGATTGCGCGGGCGGTGGCAGCGCTGGATCCGGCGCTGGTTCTGGTGGGTTTATC